>JAEUJG010000208.1 GCA_016794765.1 Spirochaetaceae bacterium
CGCGGGGGCGTCCGCAACGCTGAAGCGTTAGGCGAAGTCGCGGATCTCCCAGCCGCGGGCGCGCGCCTCGCGGGCGAGCCTCCGGTCGGGATTGGCCGCCACCGGCCTGCCCGCCGCGCGGAGGAGGGGCAGGTCGTGGTGGCTGTCGCTGTAGAAGGAGCAGTCGCCGAGGGCGATGCCCTCCCGCGCCGCGAAAATCCCGACCGCGGCGAGCTTGGCCTCGCCGAGGAGGAGTGGCCCCTCGAAGCGGCCCGTCGTCAGGCCGTCCTTGAACTCGAGGGCGCTCGCCAGGAGGGTGTCGACGCCGAGGCGTTCGGCGAGCGGGCGGACGACGAGGTCGAATGAGGAGGTGGCCAGAACGATCCTGCGGCCCTCCCGCTTCAGCGAGGCGACGAGCTCGACGGCCTCGGGCCGCAGGTCGGGGAGGATCCGCGACTCGAAGGCCTCCTCGGCGATGGAGTCGAGGAGGGCGCGCGACAGGCCCGCGAGGGCCGCCCGCGAGTCGTCCTCGAGGTCCCCCGCTTCCATCCTGCCGTAGCGGTAGGACAGGTAGAAGCGCGGGATCGCGACGAGTCGCCGCAGGGGGACCGCGCCGCGCCGCGCGGCCGCGACCGCGAAGTGCCAACCCGTGGAGCGCCGCGTCAGCGTGTGGTCCACGTCGAAGATCGCGACGGACTCGGTCACGCGGTGCCTCCGAGGAAGTCGAGGTGGCGCGTCGGCGCGGCTTCCGGATCGGGATAGAAGCCGCGGTATTTCCGCGGCAGGAGGATGGCCAGGCGGTTCATGATCTCGTCCGCCATCTCGCGCCGCGTCGCCCGCGTGAGGGCGCCCTCCGGCGCCCGGAGGCGGAAGGGCTCGCCGACGCGGAAGGAGAAGCGGGTCCGCCGGAACGACTTGAGGTTGTCCCAGAAGCGCTCGCCGCCGAAGTGGGCGACCGGCACGATGGGCGCGCCGCTCTTGAGGGCGATCGGCACGATGCCCTCCCGGCCGCGCTGGAGGCGGCCGTGGCCGCTCCGCGTGCCCTCCGGCGCGAGGGCTATGATCCGTCCCGCCGCCAGGGCCTCCTGGATGCGGCGCATCGCCTGCAGGTCCGTGCCTTCACGGTCGAGGGGGATCGCCTCCCAGACGTTGGCCAGGAAGCCGATGAAGGGATTGTCCCAGGTCTGCCGCTTGACCACGCTGGCGACGTTCCTCGGATAGAGGTGCGTGTAGATGAGCGGCGATTCGAGGAAGTTGATGTGGTTCACGACCACGATGAGGGGACCCTTCCGCGGAATCCGAACGAGCTCCGCGGAATCGACGCGGCAGACCGCGCCGAGGATGGCCCGGACGAGGGGACTGACGATCCTCGAGGAGGCCTTCAATTCGGGCTTTCCCCGGCGGTCCCGCCCTCCGTCGGCGCGCAGATCATGCTGATCATGGAGGGCAGGCACTCGACGAGGAGCTCCGTGCCGTCGACGCAGATCGTCTCGCCGTCGGCGTGGACGACGAGGCCGCCCTCCGGCGCCGCGATCGCGTAGCGCGCCGAGCGCGCGGTTTTCACGAGGGGGTGCTTCGACTGCTCGCCCTTGGTGTAGAGGGGGATGAGGGCGGCGATCTGGCGCCGGGTGAGCCGCTCCGTCATGCAGAGGTCGAGGAGGCCGTCGTGGTTCCGGGCCTCGGGCGTCATGAAGAAGACGCCGCCGAGGCGCTTGCCGT
>JAEUJG010000272.1 GCA_016794765.1 Spirochaetaceae bacterium
CGGGAGCGCTCGACGCGGTCGCGGGAGCGGCGGCCGGCCTCGTGCATGCTTGAGGCGTTGGCGTAGACCTCGAGGTCGGCGACCATCTCCTCCTTCACCTCGGGGTGGAGGGGGGTCGTGGCGTTGTAGTCGAGATAGACGAACCTTCTGTCCATGTCAATCGCTCCTGGCGGGCCCGCCCGGGGACGGACCCTGTATCGCTCGAAAGCGCCCCGCCCAAGCGGGTCGCGTCACGCGTCGATCACGTCGCGGAGGGTCCGCGACGAAAGATAGCCGTCGATGGTTTCCTTGAGGCCGATCCAGAAGCGCCGGGGCATACAGGCCACGCCTTGGGCGCAACAACCGGAGTCCTCGACGCAATCGACGGGACGAACCTCGCCCTCGAGGGCCTCGACCACGTCCAGCATGCGGATCTCCCCGGGATCGCGGGCGAGGCGGAAGCCGCCGTTCTTGCCGCGCTCCGCGACGACGATGCCCTTGGCCTTCAGCTGGGTGAGGATGCCTTCGAGATACTTCGGGGAAATGGACTCGGCCCGGGCTATCTCGGCGCTCGTCGCCGTGAAGGCGACGGGACCCTGGGCAGCCGCGAAGGGGACGCCCGATTTTTCGAGCCGGGCGCGGCCCACGGCCTCCGCCTTGGCAAGGTGGACGAGGGCGCGTATCCCGTACTGGGTCCTGGTCGGAACAGAAAACAAGTAATCTCCGGTATTCCTATCGACTTAGTGGGAATATAAACCGGAGCGGGCGAAATGGTCAAGCCAGGAACATAACACCCTGGGGAAATACGCCGGAGGCGCGCGCGGGGCGTCGGGGGGCGTCGGGCGGACGCGGAGCGGGCGCCTCGGCCTTCGACCCCGGCGCCCGCGGCGGCGGCGCCCTTCAGCGCATCCTGCGCAAGGAGCCCAGGAGCAGAAGGCGGTTTTCCGGACGCCCGCACCAAACCTTGAGGGCCTCGAAATCCTCCTTGGTCTCGGTGTCGGAGCCGGAGATGATGAGCTGTTCGTGGTTCCAGCGATACCAGAGGTAATGCTTGGACAGGACATCGCCGTCGCGCTCGCCGAGGAGCCGCTCCAGGGCGCGATGGAGCTCGAGATGGTTGTCCGGACCGGCGAGCTTCCAGAGTTTCCCGCGGCCGATGAAGATCACGATCCGCCTGAAGCCTTCGGCCATCGAGGCGTCGTTGCGAAAGCCCTGGAGGGACAGGTCCAGCTTCCCCAAGCTGAGGTCGTAGCCTTGGAGGCGGACGGACTCGCGGATGGTCGTCAAGTCCTTGCGGACGCGGCGCTCCACCTCGGCGCTCCGCCGCGAGGCGGAGAGTTGACGCCGCAGGTCCATGAGGTCGCTCTCGTACTGGGGAAAGATCGAGGTGCGCGAAAGGAAATTCGTCGTCTCGGAGAGGAGGAGCCAGGTCGAGGCGAAGCGCTCAGCGAGGGTCTCCGCCAGGCGGCCGACTAGGGAAGCCATCGCACTCCCCTTCCGGCCGTTTTTCGGGCCGAAAGCGCTTTGCCGATGACCAGCGCCAGCGCCGTCAGCAGATAGGGCAAGCCGAGGAACAGCTCGGCGGGCGCGTTCTTGAAGGCTTGGGCGGCGTTGGAGAGGGAGATGAGGAGGCCGAAGGCCAGGCTCGCGAGAAGGACTCCGCCCGGCCTCTTGGCGCCCAGGTAGATCGCGACGAGGGCTATCCAGCCGCGGCCCGAGGACATGCCGGGCACGAAGGCGCCGATCTTCGAAGCCAAGGCCGCGCCGGCGAGACCGGCGGCCGCGCCGGCGGCGACATGCGCCCCGAGGCGGTAGGCGCCTGATTTGAGCCCCGCGGCCCGGGCGGCT
>JAEUJG010000290.1 GCA_016794765.1 Spirochaetaceae bacterium
GGCGTCGCGAGCCCGACGGTCGACGAGCGGCTACTTGGCCGCCTTTTCGAGCGCGGCGGCGCGGTCCTTGTTCCAGGCGGCCTCGAGCTTCTGGTACTCCTCGGTGGAGAGGGACTTCTGCATCACGACCTGGCCCTTGTACTTGAGGGTCGACATGCCGAAAGGCGCGAAGGGATAGGTGAAGGGCTCGAGCTTGGAGGCCTGGTAGCCGCCGCCGCCGACGCCGTAGGGAATGACGAAGGCCTCGCCGATGAAGTAGGCCTCGGCCTTGGCGAAGGCCTCGTAGCGCTTCTTCATGTCCTTGGTCTCGGCGCCGGCCGCCTCGACCATGTTCTCCCACTTGGGCTTGCCGTTCGCCTCGAGGTAACCGACGGCCTTCTCGGGCCAGTTGTAGTTGGAGCCGGTGACGAAGGGATCGGTGTAGGTGGAGGGATCGGCGTAGTCGGGGCCCCAGTTGACCTCCTGGATCGCGTACTTGCCGGCGCGGCGCGTGGCGCCGAGGAAGCCGGTCGGCGGGAAGGCGACGGGGATGACGTCGACGTAGTCCTTGCCGAGCAGGGCCTCGAGCTGCTGCTCGACGACCTGGCTGCGGTTGACCCAGCCGGTCATGTCGGTGCGGTAGGGCATCATGATCTTGACGGGGAAGGTCGCCTTGCCGGCGAGCTCCTTCATGGCGGCGGCCTTGAACTCGAGGGCCTTGGCCTTGTTGAAGGAGTCGGTCTTGGAGATCGCCGCGAGCTCGCCCATGTCCACGTAGTCCTTGCCGCCCGCGGTGACGAAGTAGCGGGGGGTGATCGTGTTGTTGAGGCGGCGGTCGGGGTTGTAGGGCTCCTCGGTGATCATCGCCGCGCGGCGGTCCAGGGCGTGGAAGACCGACTTGCGGAAGTTCTTGGAGTTGACCACGACCTTCCAGTTCTCGGGCTCGTACTGGGCGTCGAACTTGGGGTCGAAGTTGAAGGCGTAGAAATAGCTGTAGTAGTTCGTGCGGAGCGGGTAGATCTGGGCCTTCTTGGCGGGATCCTTCATCCAGGTGTCGAGGATGGAGCTCGGGATCGTGGAGAGGCCGATCTCGCCGCGGAGGAAGAGCTCGGGGGAAAGGGTCAGCGCTTCCTTGTTGTACTTGAGGACGATGCGGGGGATGAAGACGTTCGCGCGGTCCCAGTACTTCTCGTTGCGCGTCATCTCGCGGGTGACCTGGGGCTCCCAGTTGGAGACGATGTAGGCGCCGTTGTAGAGGACGTTCTTGTTGTCCGTGCCCCACTTCGCGCCGGTCTCGGCCATGAACTTGCCGTTCGCGGGGAGGAAGGTGACGTAGGTGAGCATGGAGAGGAAGTAGGGATAGGGCTTGGCGAGGGTGTACTCGAGGGTGTACTTGTCCTTGGCCTTGACGCCGACCTGCGCGAAGTCGGTGATCTTGCCGTTGAAGTAGTCCTCGGCGTTGGCGACGACGCCGTAGAGGACGTCGGCGGTCGCGGAGGCGTTGGTCTTGGTGAGGAGGTACTTGGCGGCGTCGACCCAGTCCTGGGCCGTGACTTCGCCGTATTCCTTGCCCTGCCAGGTGAGCCACTTGACGCCCTTGCGGAGGTTGAAGGTCCAGGTGAGGCCGTCGGCGGAGGAGCTCCAGGAGGTGGCGAGCGAGGGCCGCAGGATGCCGAAGCGGTCGTACTCGACGAGATTGTCGATGCAGTTGGCGGCGACGGCGTGCTCGTTCTCGGAGCCGGTCACGAGGTAGTTGAAGGTCGTGAGCTCTCCGGAGTAGACGTCGACGTAATTGCCCGACTTGCGGTCCGCGGCCACGGCGGGCACGGCGAACGCGATCGCTAACAGAATGCAGAGAGGAATAGACAACTTCTTCATCGCTTTCCTTCCTCAGTCGTTGATGGCAAACGGATAGGCGTTTGCTTCTGGGAGTACATCGCTTGACGGCGAAGCCAACTTCATACTGCACGTTCCATGCCAAGCGTTGATTTATCGGGATTATAGCGTGAGGATTGGCGCCCGATGCGAAGAATGAGATATTTCAGTGGGCAATACGGGATAATCGGGTTATACTAACAGCCCATTTCGCCCGTTTCGGAGGAGCCGTGCCCAAGAAAGTCATGCTCATCACCTCCTTTGTCGGCGTCGCGGAGGTCCACGCGGCCAGCCTTAAGGCGCTCTTCGGCAACGACATCGAGCTGGTCTGCCACTCCTTCGACCGGGGGAACATCGACGTCCGGCTCACGGCCGACCTCTTCGTCTTTTCGATCTACCCGATCTACCTCAACGTGAAGCCCTGGCTGCCGCGGAACGCCAAGACGGTGATCATCAGCAACACGATCACGAACGAACAGTACGAGCGCATCAGGGCCCTGCCCCGCGGCACGGCCGCCCTCCTCGTGAACTACTCGGTCGAAATGACCATGGATACGATCTCCCTCCTCAGGCAGCTCGGCCTGGACCACATCGACTACCTGCCCTTCTATCCGGGGGTCACCGACCTTCCCGGGGCGGAGCTCGCGATCACGCCGGGCGAGGCGGAGCACGTGCCGCCCTCCATCCGCCGCGTCATCGACATCGGCCATCGCGTCATCGACGAGAAGACCATCGTCGACATCGCCCACTTCCTCGGGCTCGAAGGCCTCCTCCAGGAGGAGCGCGTCGCGCGGCATTTCGCCGGCATCAAGCGCGTCCAGGGCGGCGTGGCGACCCTCTTCGACCTGACGAACGTCCTCGAAAACCAGCTCTCGGGCCTCCTCGAGGCGCTGGAGGACGGCGTGGTCGTCGTCGACGACGCCGGCACGGTCTACGCGGGCAACGCCAAGGCCCTGGAGGTCCTCGGCGAGCGGGGCAGCCTCGTGGGCAAGAGCATCGGCGAGCTCGTGCCGGGGATCCCCCTCGACCAGGTCCTCCGCTCGGGACTGGCCGTCGGCGACCGGCTCATGAAGGTGAAGTCCCGCGACGTCTCGCTCCGGCTCGTGCCCATCCTCTCGGGCGGCCGGGCGAGCGGCGTCCTCGTCATCGTCGGCACCTTCGACGAGAAGGAAAAGACCCAGCACATCCTCCGCTCCCAGCTCCTCGGCAAGGGCCACCGCGCCAAGTACACTTTCGACAGCATCATGGGCCGCGACGAGCAGATAGAGGCCATCAAGAACCTCGCGCGGCGGCAGGCGCGCTCCAACTCCTCGGTCCTCATCATCGGCGAGACCGGCACCGGCAAGGAACTCTTCGCCCACGCCATCCACGACGCCTCGGAGCGGAAAAACTGGCAATTCGTCACCGTCAACTGCGCGGCCCTGCCTGAGAGCCTCCTCGAGAGCGAGCTCTTCGGCTACGCCGAAGGCGCCTTCACCGGGGCCCGCAAGGGCGGCAAGCCCGGCCTCTTCGAGCTGGCACACAAGGGCACGATCTTCCTCGACGAGATAGGCGAGATGGAGATGGGCCTCCAGGCCCGCCTCCTCCGCGTGCTCGAAAGCCGGGAGGTGATGCGCATCGGCGGCGACAACCTCATCCACGTGGACATCCGGGTCATCGCCGCGACCAACCAGGACCTGCGGGGCCTCGTGGAGGAGGGCCGCTTCCGCAAGGACCTCTACTTCCGGCTCAACGTCCTGCCCATCGAGGTGCCGCCCCTGCGCCGGCGGAAGGGCGACATCCTCCCCATCTTCGAGGGCCTCAAGCGCTCGCTCGGCGCCGGCTTCCGCCTGGACGCCGAAGCCTCCGCCGCCCTCCTCGAGCATCCCTGGTCGGGCAACATCCGCGAGCTCAAGAACTGCGTCGAATACCTGGCTTGCCTTGAGAAGGAGCTCATCGAGGCGCGCGACCTCCAGCCGATCATCCGGCGGGCGCCGCCCGCCGCGCCCAAGGCCCTCCCCGCGGAACCGCGCCTCCCCGAGGCCGGCGCCCCCGACGAGGAGCACACGCGCTTCGTCCTCGGCTGCCTCTACGACAGCTACCGCCAGCGCGTCAGGGCCGGACGGCGCAGCATCCAGGAAAGCGCGGAGCGGGCCAACCTCTTCCTGACGGAAGCCCAGATCCGCACGATCCTGACCTGGTTGGACCGCCGGGGGCTTGCCCGCCTCTCCAGCGGCAGGGCCGGCACGGCGATCACCCAAGCGGGCATCGAATGGCTCGGGCTGGCCAAGGACTCGGGCCTTTCGGCGCTTTCCTTGGGCGACGCCTAAACGAGTGGCATGCTTTTTGCATTACTTCTCGGCAGAGACTCTCCTGGGAGATGTGCCATGCCATCCTTTACCCTGCCCGGTCGTCCGGTCTGGGCTGAAATAGACCTGTCCGCCATCACCGCCAACATCGAAACGATCAAGGGCGCGGTGGGCCCCGGCACGCGCCTTTGCGCCGTCGTCAAGGCCGACGCCTACGGCCACGGCGCGGTCCGCGTCGCGGAGGAGGCCTTGGCCGCCGGGGCCGACCTCCTCGCGGTCGCCATGGCCTCCGAAGCCGTCGCCCTTCGCAAGGCGGGCATCGAGGCGCCGCTCCTCGTCCTGGGCCATACGCCGGCGGCGCTCGCCGACCTCGCCGCCGAATGGAACTTCTCGGCGACCGTCTCCTCCATAGATGAAGCGCAGGCCCTGGCCGAGGCGGGGCGTTCCCGAGGCAAGACCGTCGGCCTTCACCTCAAGATCGACACCGGCATGGCGCGGCTCGGCTTCGATCCCCGGGCCGCGGCGCCGGCCGCGGTGACCATAGCCGGCTTGGACGGCGTCCGGATCGAAGGCGCCTTCTCCCACCTCGCGACGGCTGACTCCGACAGTTCCTTCGCCCACAAGCAATTGGCCCGCTTTCTTGAGACGATCGCCGACATCGAGGCCCTGGGCGTGCGCATACCGCTCCGACACATCGCCAACAGCGCGGCGGCCCTGGCCATTCCCGAGGCGCGGCTCGACATGGTCCGGGCGGGAATTTCGCTCTACGGCTTCCAGCCGGGCTTCCCCGAGGCCTCGCCCCTCGGCCTCAAACCCGCGATGCGCCTCGTCGCCCTCGTTTCCCAGGTCCGCGACCTGCGCGAAGGCGACTCCGTCGGCTACGGCCGGAAGTTCCGCGCCCCGCGGCGCTCCCGCATCGCCGTCCTCCCCCTCGGCTACGCCGACGGCCTCCGGAGGAACCTCTCCGGCAAGGCCTCGGTCGGCACGGCCGCGGGGCGCGCCCCTCTCGTGGGCACCATCTGCATGGATCAATGCATGATCGACGCCACCGACCTCCCCGGCCTCAAACCCGGCGACGCCGTGGACGTCTTCGGCGGCGGGGGCCCGAGCGCGGAAGAGCTCGCGGGCATCCTCGGCAGCATCAGCTACGAAGTCCTCTCCACCGTGGGCCAGCGCGTGCCGCGGATCTACGTGAACGGGAGCGTCGGATGAGCGCGGGTCCGCATTTCAGGAAATACCACGGCCTCGGGAACGACTATCTCGTGATCAATCCCGCCGAATTTCCCTTCGAGCCGACCGAGGCCGCCGTCCGCGCGGTCTGCGACCGGAACCGCGGCGTCGGTTCCGACGGCATTCTCCTCGGCCCCCTGCCCGGGACAGGCCCGAGCCTCCGCATCTTCAACCCCGACGGCAGCGAGGCCGCCAAGAGCGGCAACGGCCTCCGGATCTTCGCCTGGTACCTCCACGAGGCGGGTCTCGCCTCCGGCCGCGAGTTCCCCCTCCTCACGAAGGGGGGACCCGTCGTCGCCGCCGTCGTCGACGAGGCGGCGAAGCTCGTGCGCATGGACATGGGCCCCCCGAATTTCGCGGCCGCGGCCGTCCCCGTCCTCGCGGAACGGGAGGAAGCGGTCGACATGGCCGCCGAATTCGGCGGCAAGCGCTGCCGCATAACCTGCGTATCGATGGGCAACCCGCACTGCGTCGTCCTGGGCCTCGGCTCCTCCGGGGAGCTCGCCCGGGAGCTCGGACCCCTCATCGAGCGCTTCCCCCTCTTCCCCGACCGCGTGAACGTCCAGTTCCTCGAGCCCCTCGGCCCCGCGGAGATCCGCATTTCCATCTGGGAACGCGGCGCCGGCTACACCCTCGCCTCCGGCAGCTCCAGTTGCGCGGCCGCGGCCGCCGCCAGGCGGCTCGGCCTCGCGGGCGACGAGGTCCTGGTGCGGATGCCGGGCGGCGCCCTCCGCGTCGAGTTCGCCGCGGGCACCACCTTCCTGACCGGACCCGTGGAGAAAGCCTTCGAGGGGACCTTTTCCGACGAGCTCCGGGCCCGCATCCTCGGCCGGGAGCCCGCGGCGCCGGACGGCGCCCCGGGGAGGAAGGCCTGATGCCCGCGCCGCGGATACTTCCGGCGACGAGGCTCGAGGTCGACCTCGACGCCCTGTCGCACAACGTCGCCCTCGTGCGCGGCCTCCTCGCCGCCGGGGCTTCCGGAGGACAGACCCCAGCCCTCGCCGCCGTCATCAAGGCCGACGCCTACGGCCTCGGCGCCCTGCCCGTGGCGAGGGAACTCGTCCGCTCGGGCGTCGACCTCCTGGCGGTGGCCCGCCTCGGCGAGGCCCTGGAGCTCGTGCGCGGGTTCGCGGCGGCCGACCGCGGCGCGGCCGATCGCGGCGCTGCCGCGGCGCCGACGCCAATCCTCGTCATGGGCCACACGCCCGACGAGGAGCTCGAGGCCGCGGTCGCGGCCGGCGTCCGCGTGACGATCTTCGACGAGCGCCAGGCCGCGGAGCTTTCCCGGGCCGCCCTGGCCCTCGGCAAGCCGGCCCGCGCCCACGTCAAGGTGGACACGGGCATGAACCGCCTCGGACTCAAGCCCGACGCCGACACGACGGAACTCCTCGCGCGCATGGCGGGCAAGCCCGGCCTCGAGCTCGAGGGCATCTTCACCCACCTCGCGCTCTGCGACGCCGAGTCCGACCGCCGGCAGTTCGAGCTCTTCACGCGGGTCGTCGCCGAGGCGGAGGGGCGGGGCCTCCGCTTCGCCTACAAGCACGTCTGCGACAGCATCGGCCTCTGCCGCTACCCGGCCTGGCGCCTCGACCTCGTGCGCGCGGGCGCCATCCTCTTCGGCGCGAAGCCGGGCAACGCGCCGCTCGCCGCCGACCTCGACCTCCGCGCGCCCTTCGCCTTCAAGACGCGCGTCTCGCGCCTCCGTCCCGTCGCCGAGGGCGAGGGGGTCGGCTACGACTACACCTGGCGCGCGCCCCCGGGAGGCGCCCGCATCGCCACGCTGCCCGTCGGCTACGTCGACGGCTACCGCCGCTGCCTCTCCAACAAGGCCGAGGTCCTGGTCCGCGGCCGCCGCGCCCGCGTGGTGGGCCTCGTCTGCATGGACCAGCTCGTCGTCGACGTGACGAATATCCCGGGGGCCGCCGAGGGCGACGAGGTCCTCCTCTTCGGCCGGAGCGGCGAAGGGGAGCTCGGCCTCCTCGAGGTCGCGGGCTGGGCGGGCACCAACCGCAACGAGATCCTCGCCTCCATCGGCCGCCGGGTGCCGCGCGTCTATTTCCGCGGCGGCGAGCCCGTCGAAACCGTCGACTACCTCGATCCGCACCCCTCGCAAGGAGCCCGACCATGAGCGAACACGACCTTCTCGCCGCCGCCCGCGCCATCGAGCCCTGGATCGTCGGGATCCGCCGCGGACTCCACATGAAGCCCGAGCTCGGGCTCGAGGAGAAGGAGACCGCCGACGAGATCGAGGCGCGCCTCGCCGAACTCGGCATCGAAAGCACCCGGCGCGGCACCGCCGTGGTCGGCCTCCTCCGCGGCGACCTTCCGGGTCCCTGCGTCGCGCTCCGCGCCGACATCGACGCCCTGCCCATCCGGGAGGAGGGCGGCGCCGAGTACCGTTCCCGCCGCGACGGCGTCATGCACGCCTGCGGCCACGACGCCCACGTCGCGATCCAGCTCGGGGCCGCGCGGCTCCTGGCCGGGCGGAAGGAATCCCTCCGCGGCTCGGTGAAGTTCCTCTTCCAGCCGGCCGAGGAGACGGTCGGCGGCGCCGACACGATGGTCAAGGACGGCTGCCTCGAGAACCCGCGCGTCGAGCGCGTCTACGGCCTCCACGTGATGCCCTACCTGCCCGTGGGCGAGGTCGAGGTGAAGAAGGGCGCGCTCTGCGGCTGCAGCGCGACGCTGGCCGTCGAGGTCCGCGGCAAGGGCGCGCACGGCGCCTACCCGGAGACCGGCATCGACGCCATCCTGATCGCCGCCAACGTCGTGACTTCGCTCAACACGCTCGTGAGCCGCTACGTCTCCCCGCTCGAGGAGGCCGTCATCACCGTCGGCACGATCGCCGGCGGGACGAAGTCCAACATCCTCGCGGACAGCGTAGCCATGCGGGCCACGCTGCGCGCCACGAGCGGCGCGATGCGCGATGCCCTCATCGCCCGCGCCCGCTCGGTCGCGGAGGGCATCGCCGCCGCCTACGGCGGCTCGGCCTCGGTGGAGGCGAGCCTCGGCTACGAGGCCCTCGTAAACCACGACGCGGCCGTGGACGAGATCGTCGGGGCGGCCTCGTAGCTCCTCGGCCCGGCCGCGATCCGCTGGAAGGCCAAGCCGAGCATGGGCGTCGAGGACTTCTCCTATTTCATCAAGGACAGGCCGGGCGCCTTCTACCACCTCGGCTGCGGCAACGCGGCCGCCGGCAAGACGGCGCCCCTCCACAATTCCGCATTCGACATCGACGAAGCCTGCCTGCGCCTCGGCGCCGCGATGCAGGCTCGTCTCGCGCTCGGCTGGCTCGGCCGGGACCGCAACGGAGGAACAGCATGAAGAAGCTCTACATCAGCGCGGACATCGAAGGGGTCTGCGGCATCGTCGACTGGGCGGAGACGGAGATCGCCGAGGCCCAGGGCGCCTACTTCCGCGCCCAGATGACCAGGGAGGTCCAGGCGGCCTGCGAGGCGGCGGCCGCGGCCGGCGTGGAGGAGATCTTCGTCAAGGACGCCCACGGCTCCGGCAGGAGCATCGACCCATCCGCCCTGCCGCGCAACGCGCGGCTCATGCGCGCCTGGACCCGCGATCCCTTCTCCATGATGGCGGGCATCGACCCGGGCTACGGGGCGGCGATGCTGATCGGCTACCACTCGGGAGCGGGCAGCGACGGCAATCCGCTCGCCCACACGATGAACACGGACAACGTGCGCCTCCTCGTCAACGGCCTCGAGGCGAGCGAGTTCCTCCTCAACGCCTACACGGCCGCCTCCTTCGGCGTCCCGGTCGTCCTCGTCTCCGGCGACCGGAAGCTCTGCGAGCACGCGGCTTCAATCGATCCCCGCATCGCGACCGTCGCGGTGAGCGAAGGCTTCGGCAACGCGTCGGTCTCCATCAATCCCGCGCTGGCCGTGGAGCGAATCAAGGACGCGGCCGCCGCGGTCCTCCGCGCCGGCGCCTTCGCGCCCTTCGCCCTCCCCAAGCGCTTCGACGTCACGATCGAGTTCCGCCACCACTTCCGCGCCTACCGCGGCTCCTTCTACCCCGGCGCCGTCCGGAGCTCCACCCTCGCCGTCTCCTACTCCTGTTCGGAGTGGATGGACGCGCTCAAGTTCCTCTTCTTCGTGCTCTAGGAGGGCGGCATGACGACCAAACCCAGGGCCCTCAGGCCCGGCGACCGGCTCGGCCTCGCGGCGCCCTCCGGCAGCCTCAAGGATCCCGCCCAGGCGGACCGCGCCGCCGAGGCCCTTCGCCGCCTGGGATTCGAGGTGGAGATCGGCGAGGGCTGCCGCCACGCCTACGGCTACCTGGCGGGCTCCGACGAGCGCCGCGCCGCGGACCTCAACGCCTTCTTCGCCGACGACGCGATAGCCGGCATAGTCTGCCTGAAGGGCGGCTACGGGACGCCGCGCATCCTCGACGCGATCGACTACGGCCTCGCCGCCCGGCGGCCCAAGGTCTTCGTGGGCTACAGCGACATCACCGCGATCCACCTGGCCCTCCACCGGCGCTCGGGGCTCGCGACCTTCCACGGTCCGATGGGCGTCTCCGACGTCCTCCTCGAGGGCGAGGAGTATTCGACCCGGAGCTGGCTCGACGCGCTGACCCGCGCGGAACCCCTCGGCTGCGTGGAGAACCCGCCGGGAGCCCCGGGCCTCAAGGCCCTCGTTCCCGGCAAGGCGAGGGGCGAGCTCCTCGGCGGCAACCTGTCGCTCGTGGCGGGAACCATCGGCACGCCCTATGCGATCGACGCCCGCGGCAAGATCCTCTTCCTCGAGGACATCGGGGAGCGGCCCTACCGCATCGACCGCATGCTCACGCAGCTCAGGCTCGCGGGCGTGTTCGACGACTGCGCCGGCGTCGTCCTGGGCGACTGGAACGACTGCGGCCCCGAGGAAGGCAAGGCCTCCCTCGAGCTCGAGGCGATCTTCCGGGACGTGATCGCGCCGGCCGGCAAGCCGACGGTTTTCGGGCTCAAGGCCGGGCACTGCAACCCGACGGCCACCCTGCCCTTCGGCGTCCGGGCCGAGCTCGACGCGGACGAGCCCGGCCTGGCCTTCACGGAGAGCGCGCTCTCCGGATGGATCGACTAACGCGCCTTGCGGTATTCGGCGGCGGCCGCCGCGAAGGCGGCGAAGAGGCCGAGAAGCGGGGCGCTCCGGAGGGTCATGCCTTCGGGGTGGAACTGGACGCAGAGGAGGAAGGGCTCCTCGCGCCTTCCTTCGAAGGCCTCGACGACGCCGTCCGCCGAGCGGGCGACGACCTCGAGTCCGGGAGCCAACACCTTGACGGCCTGGTGGTGGAAGGAGTTGACGGCGATCGTCCGCTCCCCCGCCGGGAGCCTGAGCGCCGCCTCGAGCCGCGAACCGCGACCGAGGAGCGTTATGCGATGATAGGGCTCGTCCATCGGGATCGAGCCCGGGGAATGGCCGGAGGCGCCGGGGACCTCGGAGGGAATGTCCTGCACGAGGCTGCCGCCCATGGCCACGTTGACGAGCTGGAGGCCGCGGCAGATGCCGAACACGGGCATGCCGCGGGCCCTCGCGGCCTTGAAGAGGGCGATCTCCGCGGAGTCGCGGGCGCCGGAGACGGTGTCGATCCTGGAGGAGGGATCCTCGCCGTAGAGCAGCGGGGAGACGTCGCCGCCCCCGGAGAGGAGGAGGCCGTCGAGGAGGTCGAGATAGGCCTCCGGCTCGTCCGGTCCGAGTTCGGTGGGCAGCACGAGGGGCAGTCCGCCCCCGGCGGCCACGGAGCGCGGATAATGCTCGCTGAGCGCGATATAGCGCGCCCGCGGCTTGGGGTCCTGGAATGCGGTGATGCCGATGATCGGT
>JAEUJG010000292.1 GCA_016794765.1 Spirochaetaceae bacterium
AAAGCGCCTTCGCGGACCTCGGCCTCGTCCTCCGCGAGGAGCGCGCCGCGCGCTTCTCCTGCGCCTGCGACCGCGCGCGCTTCGCCGCCTTCCTCGCCGCCTCGAACCTCGACTTCCTCGAGGACCTCGCCGCGCGCGGGCCCTGGCCCGTCGAGGCCCACTGCCACAACTGCGCCACGACCTACGCCTTCGGGCGGGAAGAGGTGGAAGCGATGCTGGCCCGGCGGCGGGAAGCGGCCGAATGAATGCGGGGCCGCCCGCGGGGACAGGTCCCCGGGGGCGGCCCCGCGGCTTCGGCGCGGGGAGGGGGCGAAGAAGCCCCCTCCCCGGCCTTTAATCATTCGCCGTCGCGCGGATACCAGAGGCTGCGGTTCGGCTTGAGCCGGCAGGCCTCGCCTTCGGACAGAACCGCCTCGCGGCGCTGCTTCTGCACGCGGATCTCGGTCCCGCCGACCGCGACGCGGTAGTCGACGACGTCCCCGAGATAGGTCCGCCGCACGACGCGTCCGACGAGGCCGCCCTCGGAGGCGAAGTCCACCTCGCTCGGCCTGAAGGCCAGGAGGAGGTCCCTGCCCGCGATGTCCGGCGACATGCCGGAGATCGGGCCGGTCTCCCGCGAGGGGGCGCCGTCGGCTCCGGCGATCCAGGTCTCGTCCCCCGCCTTCACGACCGGCACGAAATTCGAAAGGCCGATGAAACCGAAGACGAAGCGGTTCGCGGGCCGATGGTAGATGTCGAGGGGCGTGCCGACCTGCTGGACGACGCCGTGGTCCATGACGAGCATGCGGTCGGAAAGCGCCATCGCCTCGGACTGGTCGTGGGTGACGAAGACGATCGTGAAGCCGAAGGTCCGCTGCAGGTCCTTGATCTCGAAGCGCATCTCCTCGCGGAGCTTCGGGTCGAGGTTGGAGAGGGGCTCGTCGAGGAGCATCACCTTGGGGTTGATCGCGATGGCGCGCGCGAGCGCGATGCGCTGCTGTTCGCCGCCGGAGAGCTTCTGGGGATAGCTCTTGGCGACCTTCTCGAGGCCGGTGTGCTTGATCGCCTTCTTCACGCGCTCCTCCATCTCGTGGCGGGGCACGCGGCGGATCTTGAGCGGGAAGGCCACGTTGTCCCAGACGGACAGGTGGGGCCAGACGGCGAAGGCCTGGAAGACCATGCCGAAGTCACGCTCCTCGGGCGGGAGGTAGTATTTCCTGAAGCTCGAGGAGAAGAGCTTGCCGTCGACGGAGAGCTCGCCCTCGTCGAGGTCCTCGAAGCCCGCGATCATGCGGAGCGTCGTCGTCTTGCCGCAGCCCGAGGGGCCGAGGAAGGAGAAACACTCGCCGCGCTCCACCTCCAGGTTGAGGCGATCGACGGCCGTGACCTTGTTGAAGCGCTTCGTGACGTCCTTGAGTACCAGCTGGGCCATGCTAGGCCTCCTTCTTCTGGGTGACGCGCTTGATGAGCGTCTCGCCGAGGAAGATGATCACGAGGGCGATCGTCGCCAGCGCGCAGGCGCGCACCGTCTCGCCGTCCTCGTTGAGCGCGTAGATCGCGACGCCGATCGTCCGCGTAGTCGGTCCGTAGAGCAGGACGCTCGTCGTGAGCTCGCGGAGAGCCGGCAGGAAGATGAGGAAGAACGCGCTCACCATGCCGGGCTTCACGAGGGGGATGACGATGTCCTTGAGGGCCTGGAAGTGCGTCGCGCCGCAGGCGCGGGACGCCTCCTCCAGCGAGTCGGAGACCTGCTCGAGGGCCGCCGAGTTCGACTTGATCGAGAAGGCCATGTAGCGGGCTATGTAGGCGACGAAGATGATGCCCGCCGTGTTGTAGAGGTTGACGCCGAACTTGCCCGACCAGGTGAGGATCATGCCGAGGGCGATGACCGTGCCCGGAAGCGAGAAGGGCAGGACGCCGAGGAACTCGAGGATGAACTTGCCGCGCGGCTTTATCTTCACGATGACGTAGGAGATCATGACGCCTGCGAGCATCGTGACGAAAGCGGAGGCGACGGAGAGCCAGATGGAGTTCCAGATCGCGTCCTTGGTCATCTTCCACATGAAGATCTCGCGGTAGTTGTCCCAGCTCAGGTTCTGGAGCGCGATCGGGAGGCCGTAGGTCTTGAGGCCGCCGACGAGGACGATCGTCACCGTGGGCAGGACGACGGTCAGGAGGATGTAGACCACGCTGACGAGGAGGAGGGGCCACTTGAGGCCGCGGAGCTTCAGCACCATCGGCCGCATGCTCTTGCCGGCGATGATCTGGAACTGGCCGCGCTTCAGGATGAGGTTCTGGAGCTTGAGGATGACGGCCGCCGCGATGACGAGGATCGTGGATAGGATCGTGCCGACGCGGATGGCGCCGTAGCTGCCGCCCGAGGCGTAGATGCGCTCGTAGATCTTGGTCGGGATGTTGTAGATGCCCTTCTCCGTGCCGAGGATGGCGGGGACGCCGAAGTGCGACAGGGAGTAGAGGGCGACGAGGAGGGCGCCCGCCAGGATGCTCGGCATCACGAGGGGCAAGGTGATCTTCCGCGTGATCGTGAGGAGCCCCGCGCCGGAGATGCGGGCGGACTCCTCCAGGGTCGGGTCCATGCGCTCCAGGGCGCCGCAGACCTGGAGGAAGACGAAGGGGAAAAGGTACATCGACTCGATGGCGATGATGCCGCCCATCGTGAGGATGTCGATGGGCGCGCTCTCGAGCCCGAACATGGCCATGAGGAACTTGTTCACGTAGCCGGAGCGGGGGGAGAGGAG
>JAEUJG010000343.1 GCA_016794765.1 Spirochaetaceae bacterium
AGGCTCTTCACCCTCGACGACGTCCTTCGCGTGCCCGACCGCGCCCTGCAGAAGGCCTTGCGCGACTTCCAGGACCGCGACCTCGCCCTCCTTCTCAAGGGCCGCGGCGAGGGCTTCAAGGCGAAGGTGCTGGCGAACGTCTCGCAGGGGCGCCGCGCCCTCGTCCTCGACGAGTACGCCGTCCTCGGGGCGGTGCGTCGCGAGGACGCGGCGGAGGCGGCGCGCGAATTCCTCGCCTACCTGAAGCAGGCCTGGGAAGACGGCGAGCTCATCCTCGAGGGAGAGGACGAACTCGTCGAGTGAGGCCGGCCGGGTAGCGGCGTTCCCTCCGGGCCAGCCCTGCGCCCAGCCTGGGTTCCTTGATGGAAATGCGCAACCTCGCCCTCCGTTGCCGGCCCCGGGGCCATGACCGGCCCGCGGGCGGGGCCGGCCTTACATGGCGGAACGGGAAATCGGACGGGAGCGCAAAGCGGAGTTCACTTCTTTCCATCGGAAAATTGACAAAGGTCCAAGGCGATCCTAGGCTTGATTCATAGCGGTACTCCCGCTTCCGCCCGAGGAGCCTGCCATGAGAAAACGCCACCTGTCCGCAGCGGCCTTCCTTCTCTCGTCAGCGGCCCTGGTCGCCCTCCCAAAGGTGGCCGTCCTCGATCTTGCCGCGCAGAAGGGCGTCGATCCTTCCGTGGTCGTGCCCATCACCGAGTCGATCATGGAGGAGGTGGTCGCCTCGAAAGGCTACATCGTGCTCGACCGGGCCTATATCGAGCAGGTGCTGAAGGAGAAGGAGTTCCAGCTTTCCAGCCTCGTCAGCGATACCCAGGCGACGGCCGCGGGCCAGTATCTCGGCGCGGATTTCGTCGTCGCCGGCCGGATCCAGCTGATGGGCGACTCCCATTTCCTCGTGGCGAAGATGATCGAGGTGAGAACCGGCGTCATCGCCGCCCAGGCCTCCGAACAGGGAGAGGGCAAGCCCGCCGCCCTCCTCCTCATGGCGAGGAACCTCGGCAGGAAGCTCGTCGGCGCGGCGCCGACGCCGTCGGCTTCGGGAGGCCCGCCGGGAACGCCCTCGCCTTCCGCGGCCCCCGCGAAGGACAGCGCGGCGGACCGGGCGCCGCCGCAGGGAGCCCGGCTCAAGGCGGGCTTCATCCTGCGCGGCAAGCTCGAGGACGGTCCCTGGACCCAGGCCCAGGCGCTGGCGGTGGCCCGCGTCAAGGAGCGGAACGCCGCATGGCTCGAGGTCCTCGTCGCGGAACAGGTCGAGCCGCCGAACCTGGCCGCGGCGGTGAAGCGCCTCGCCCGAACCGAGGGTTGCGCCGTGATCTTCGGCACGTCGATGGAATACTGCGACGACCTGGCCCGCCTGGCCCGCGAGTACCCGACGGTCGTCTTCGAGAGCCTTGGCGGCTCGTGGATTCCCGAACTTCCTCCCAACTTCGGCACCTTCGGCATCGGCGAGGAAGGGATGTACTACCTCATGGGCCTCGTCGCCGGCGCCCTCAGCGAAAAGGGCAAGATCGGCTACCTCGCGCTCTCCCCGAAGGACGACGACTTCGCCACGCTCCTCGCGAACCTCTTCGCCCTCGGCGTCAAGGCGGCCAATCCGCGCGCCCAGGTCCTGGTCCGCTTCCTGCCCCCGCGCCACTGGGAGACCGAGGGGCTTTCCCGAGCGGCGGTTGAAGCCCTCGTCGCGGAGGGTTGCGACTTCCTGGGCGGACAGGACGAGCCGGAGGTCTTCCGCGCGGCGGAGGCGGCGACCCAGCGGGGCAAGCGGATACGCCTCTTCCAAAGGGATTTTTCGCATTTGGTTTCGCCCAACGTCTTGGTGTCCGGGCCGCTCAGGGATTTCACGGTGCCCTACGAGCGCGCCCTCTTCGCCCTCCGCGAGGGTTCCTGGAAACGCGGGGACTTCTTCTCGGGCACCTGGGACGGCGGGATCAGGTTCGGCGGCGGCGGGCCACCCTTCAACCCGGCATTCCTGCCGGAACTCCGCGGGAAGCGCGTGAAGACACCCGACCTCGGCGAGCGGCCCCTGCTCGAGCTCATCGAGCTCCGCGTCGACCAGCTGCGCCGGGAGGAGTGGAAGATCCTGACCGGTCCCATCAAGGACCAAAAGGGCCAGGTGCGGATTCCGGCGGGCGTTCGGCTCGAAACCTGGGACATGCCGGGAAGGGACTGGCTCGTCGACAACGTGAAGGGCACGATTCCGGCCAAGTGAGGCGGAACGCGCCAGCGCGGCACGTCAAGGCGCGGAGCTCGCCGGCCCCTCGGGCCGCGGCGCATTCAGGCGCGGCGGCCGCCGGTTCCGCGGGCCGCGGCTCCGCCGTCCCGGCCGCCTGTTCCGCGGGCCGCAACGCCGCCGTCCCGGCCGCCCGAGCTCCCGCGCGGTGCGCGGGAAATCCGCAGCTTCTCGACCAGGCCCATCCGCCGCTTGATCGAGAAAAAGCCGCCCGCCGCCGCGGCCATGGCGCCGGCGGCGTCTACGATGAGATCGCCCATCGTGTCGGCCAGGGCGGCGCGACCGGCGAGGGGCGAGCCGTCCTCCCGCGCGAACTTTTGCATGTTGAGGCCGAAAATCCCGTCCACGGAAAATTCGTAGACCTCCCAGAGCACGCCCAGCGAGACGGCGAAGAAAAACGCGAAGAGCGAGACGAAGAGGGGGCTCAACCGCACCTTGACCCGGTCGCTGTCGTTGAGGATGTCGACCACCGAGAAGCCGAGGGCGCCGAGCATGAGGCCTGAAAAGGTGTGCAGCACGAGATCCCAATGGGCGAAGCGGAAGTAGAAGCTCCGGATCTCGCCGAGGAAGATCGCCGCGTAGAGGAACACCACGAAGACGATGTACATGAGGCCGGGTATCGCGATGCGGAGCCGCCGCTCGATCAGGGAGGGCAGGAACATGACGAGAAGACCGAGGGCGCACTGGAGCAACATCAGGGCATAGTCGCTCTTGGCCTTGGCAAAGCTTGCCCCGACCGCCCGGCCGCCGGGCGCCGAGAGGAAGGCGACGAGGGCGTACAGGGCGGAGGCGGCCAGGGTGGCGAAGACGAAAAAGAAGACGGCCCTGGGCCAGTCGATGCGACGCTTGGGCGCAGTCATGGCCGAGCGCGCTCAAGCGAGCGCGGCCTCCCCGCGCATAGCCGCGGACTTCTCGAGATAATAGTTGTAATCTCCCTCGTAGGCCGCGAGGCGCCCGCTGTCCAGTTCGAAGACGCGGTTCGCAAGGTGGCGGAGGAAATAGCGGTCGTGGCTGACGATCATCACGGTGCCGTCGAACTCGACCAGGGCATCGAGCAGTACCTCTCGGCTCGCGATGTCCAGGTGGTTCGTCGGCTCGTCGAGGACGAGGAAGTTGATGGGCTCGGAGAGGATGCAGGCTAGCATGACGCGGCTTTTCTCGCCGCCCGAGAGGATCGAGACGCGCTTATCCACGTCGTCGCCGGAGAACTGGAAGGCGCCGAGGATGTTCTTGATCGCGCCGTCGGCGGCGAGCGGCAGGCGTTCCTTGACCTCCTCGAAGATGGTGCGGGCGGGTACGAGGACGTCGCTCGAATACTGGCTGAAATAGCCGAGCCGCACGCTGGGGCCGATCGAGCAGACGCCCGCGCTCGGCTCGGTCAAGCCGGCGATCACCTTGAGGAGGGTGGACTTGCCCGCGCCGTTGACGCCGGTCAGCGCCACCTTGTCGCGGCGGCGCACCGTCCCTTCGGCTCCGGAAAACACGGGGTGGCTTCCGCCGTCAGGCAGGGGCCAGGCCTTCTCCAGGCCCTCCATGTTGACGACGATGTCGCCGCTCCTCGGCACGCTCTCGAAGCGGACCTTGATGGCCTTGGGATCGGCGGGCACGACGATGCGCTCGATCTTCTCGATGGTCTTGACGCGGGACTGGACCTGCGCCGCGTGGGAGGCCCGGGCCGCGAAGCGGGCGATGAACTCCTCTTCCTTGGCGAGCATGGCCTCCTGGCGCTTTTTGGAGGCGATGAGCTGCTCGCGGCGGATTTCGCGTTCGCGGAGATAGAAATCGTAGTCGCCCGAATAGGTCGTGACGGCGCCGGCTGCGACCTCGACGGTGCGCGAGCAGACCCGGGTCATGAACTCGCGGTCATGGCTCGTCATCACGAGGTCGCCCTCGAAATCCTTGAGCCAGGCTTCGAGCCAGACGATCGACTCGAGATCGAGATGGTTCGTCGGTTCGTCCATGAGGAGGACGTCGGGCTGGAGGAGGAGTATGCGCGCGAGGGCGACGCGCATCTTCCAGCCGCCGGAAAAGTGCTCGACGCTTTCCCTCTGGCGATCGCGCGGGAAGCCGAGGCCCGACAGGATCGTCTCGGCCCGATTTTCGAGGTCGTAGCCGCCGCGGTGCATGAACTCGTGCTGGAGTTCGCCGTAGCGCTCCATCTCCGCGTCGGAGAGCCCCACTCCGGCGGGGTCGCCCATGCGGTGCTCCAGGGCGGCGAGCTCCTCGCCGATCGCGAAGACGGCCCCCGAGCCCGCGAGGACCTCTTCGAGGACGCTCCGGCCGGCCATCTCGCCCACGTCCTGGGAAAAATAGCCGATGACGGTGCCGGGATCGACGGCGACACTGCCCTCGTCGGGTTTTTCGAGGCCGGCGATGAGCTTGAACAGGGTCGTCTTGCCGGCGCCGTTCGGACCGACGAGGCCGATCTTGTCGCCCGGGCGGATGAGGAATTCGCCGTCCTTTATGATGACGCGGTCGCCGAAGGCGACGCGGATGTTCGAGAGTTTGACCATGCTTTCTCCGGGGAAGTGGTACCCGAAGCATAGAGGAAAAGAGGCCGGAAAGTCTATGTACTGCCTCGAAGAATGTTGCTGCTGGAACAAGGCGCCATCCGCGGTTCCCCTTTTACGCCGCCGCGTACCGGGGAAGGTAGTCTTTCCCCTTCTTTAGCGGCGTTTCCCTCAGCCGCAGCCAGCTGTCCCGCATGCCCGGCGTCGTCTCGGTGAGCGAGAGGAAGGCACGCCGCTTCCAGACCAGCTTGAGCTCTACCGCGATCCGCCGCGGATCGTAGCCCGCCGCCTCGGCGTGGCTCCTGCGGTCGTAGGGGATCCTGAACCGCTTCAAGTAGTTGTGTATGAAGAGGTAGAGCGCCAGCCGCTCCATCTGCCGGTTGACGTTGCGGCCGAAGCAGACCGTCTCGCGCACGTGCTCGTGGAGGTCCTTCCGAAGCTCGCGGTCGAGGTAGTTCACCGGGAAGAGCGGGTTCGCCCTCGTCCGGGCCGCGCGCGACGACACGGTCCGATGGACTAGCCGGCCCTCCCGAGCCAGAAAGGCGACGCAGGGTTCGGCGGCGAGGGCCGGCGTGTAATCGGTCTTCTCGTCGGTCCAGAGCGTCAGGCTCGCCCGCGGCTCGTCGGCGAGGACGCGAAGGCACTCAGCCGCGATCTCGCCGAAGGCATGCTCCACGGCGCGAGGCGGCGGTCGGAACAGCCGCTCCAAGCGCCACCGCTTCCGCTTCTGACCCTCGCTCATGCGTCCCTTGCGGCGCAGGGTCACGTAGTTCGCGGCGTAGACGAACTGCGAGTCCGAGCCGACGAGGAGGTGGATGTTGTTCGGGTGGTACTGCGAGACGCAGAAGCTCTCGAAACCGTCGGCCGCGAGATTTTCGGCGAGGACGCGCGTGCGGGAAAGCCGCGACTCGGCGGCGATGGCCTGCCGGGCCGCTCGCGCGATCCGGTTCGAGACCGAGTCGCTCGAGAGGCCGAGTGCGCGGCCCATCGCCCGGAGGCACTCGCAGGACGAGAGCCTTCCGGCGAGATTCTCGTAGTCGACGACGCGCTTGGCGTAATAGTCGACGCTGAAGGTCTGGTTCGAGAAGGTCTTGCCGCAGGCCGTACAGCGGAAGCGCGGCACTGGGCCGA
>JAEUJG010000354.1 GCA_016794765.1 Spirochaetaceae bacterium
CGAGGCGGGGCTTGGCGTCCTCGCCGGAGGCCTGGCCCGGGGCCGCGCGGCGCGCCGCGGCCATCTCCGCGTAGGCGGCGGCCTCCGCCTGGGCGGCGGCGGCGGCGACCGCGTTGTCGGCGCCGGAGGGCTCGGCGGGCGCGAGGGCGGCGGCGCGGACGATGCGCATCTTGGCCGCCGTCTCCTCGGGTTTGCCGGCGACCGGCGAGGAGTCGATGCCGACCTCGCCGCCCACGGCGTACTGCCGGCCGTCGGGGCCCTTCTGGTAGGCGTAGGAGGCGCCGCCCGTCACGTAGCGGCCTCCGGTCGCGACGTGGGCGGCCTCGTGGGCGCGGACCTCGCCGTCGCGGGCCTTGAGCGAGGCCAGGACGCGCTGGACCTCCGCCGAACGGGACGAAACGTCGCCGCTCCGCCTCCGCTCGCCCCGCGCCTTCTCTCCCTCCAATTCCGTCAGGCGCTCCTGGATCTGCCGATCGGTGAGGCCCTCGGGCCCGAAGCGTCCGACGCCGCGGCGCCGCGGTTCGGGAGCGTCGCCGGGCTCGCGCGCGGCCGCGGTGCCGTCGCCCGGCTCGCGCGAGGCAGCGGCGCCGTCGCCGGGCTCGCGCGAGGCAGCGGCGCCGTCGCCCATTGCCGCGGCGCCATGCTCGGCGGCGGTTGGTGCGGTGCCCGGCATATCGCGCGGCGCGGCGCCAGGCGCGGCGCCCAATGCGAGGTCCGGCAGGGCGATGAGGTAGGCCGAGGAGCGGCGGTCGAGGGCGGGAGGGCGGTCGTACTCGCGGCCGTACTCACGACCGTACTCACGGCCGGGCGCCGGTTCGACCGGATCGACGGCACCTATGGGCTCGGCGGCGGCGGCGCCCGCGACGGCCGTGGCGGCCGTGGCGGCGGCGGGGGCCTCGGGGGCTGCGAGGGCCTGGACGGAACCGGGGGCTTCGCTGCGCCCGATGCGGTTCCGCCCAAAAAGGGCGCGCTCCAGGAGTGCGGCGCGAAGGGCGAGGAGGGAGGATCCGGAATCGGCGGAGATCGGCGCGATGGCCATGGCTATACTATAGTGACAGCCTCAGGCATGGAGCAAGCCGAGGGTGGTGTTGCGAAGCTTAGGTTTAAACGCTCGAAACGTAAACCATTTTCTTGATAATACTTAGAAAACTAGGCGCCCCCGAAAAGGCTTCACGGAACCCTGAAGCCTAGTCCGCGGAGGCGGATCCGTGCTACCGTCGGCCTTTCGGAGGTCATCCATGGAAGAGTTCAGCATCCTTTACGAGGACGAGGACGTTCTCGTCGCCGACAAGCTTTCGGCCCTGCCCGTCCAGCCCGAGAAATCGGGGGACGCCTCGCTCCAGGATCTCCTCCGCGCCGAGCTCGCCAAGCGGCCGGGCGCCGGGGACGAGCCCTTTCTCGAGGCGGCACACCGCATCGACCGCCGCGCGAGCGGCGCCATCGTCTTCGCCAAGACGCGCCGCGCCCTGGAGACCCTCTCGGCGGACTTCCGCGAGCGCCGGATCGACAAGGAATACGTGGCCTGCGTGGAGCGCGAGCCGACCCCCGCGGCGGGCCGCCTCGAAAACCGGCTGGTCTGGGACAAGCGCACCAACGTCGTGCGCGCCTTCCCCCTCGAGTCGGAGGAGAAGGCCGCCGGGCGCGTGAAGCCCGCGGAGAAGGCGGTGCTCGACTATTCCCTGGCGGGCAAGTCCGACCGCTACTGGTTCCTCGAGGTGCGCCTCGTCACCGGCAGGCACCACCAGATCCGCGCCCAACTTTCGCGCGCCGGCTTTCCCATCAAGGGCGACATCAAGTACGGCGCGCGGCGCACGAACCCGAACGGCCTCATCATGCTGCACTCCCGGCGCATCGCCTTCGTCCAGCCGCGCACGCGGGAGAACATCGATCTCCTGGCGCCCTTCCCCGCGAGCGAGCCGCTCTGGGAGGTCTACGCCCCGCCGCACAAGGCCGCGGAGTAGGTTTCGAAAAGGCGCCGGCCGGCCGCGGTTCGGCCCGCGGTTCGGCCACGCGTCGCCCAGCCCCGCCGCACTGCCGCGTCGCCCCGCGCCGCCGCGTAGCTCCGCCTCAGAAGACCGGAGGTGTGGCGATTCGGACTTCCGGCGCCTGGAAGTTGAGCCGCCGCCACTGCAGGTAGGCGGGCTCGCCGGGGCGCGTCGGCGAGACGAGAAGCTCGAAGACGCCGCAATTCCCCGTCGGGACGAGGGGCATCCAACTCCGGCAACCGAAGGTCGTGTGGACGAGCCACTGGATGAAGCCGCCGTGGCTCACGGCGACGATGTTTCTTTTCCCGCCCACGGCCAAGGCGCGAAGCTCTTCCCAGGCGTCCATCGCCCGCTCGTAGAGCGGACCGGAGCCCTCGGCGCCGGGCACCCCGTCCCAGCTTCTCGATTCGAAGGCGACATAGGCCTCGGGAAAGCGTTCCCGCGCCTCGTCGAGGGAGATGCCGGAAAACACGCCCACGTCGATCTCCACGAGCGAGGCGCGGGGCTCCGGCGCGGCCAGGCCCGCGGCCGCGGCGACGATCCGGCCCGTCTCGGCCGCGCGGACGAGGGGCGAGCACAGCACCGCGTCTATCCCTTCCCCCGCGAGCCAGGCGCCGAGGGCGCCGGCCTGCTCGCGCCCCGCGGCGTCCAGGGGCAGGTCCAGGCGGCCCTGGAGGATGCGGCGGGCGTTGCCCTCGCTCTGGCCGTGGCGGACTATGTAGAAGTGGGTCTCTTCCCGCAACGGGGCGAAGAAGTCCGCCCCGGCGAGGCGGCTTGGGCTTGAGGAGGCGAGGCTTTCCATGGTGCCGGGAGTATAGCCCTCCGCCGCTCGGAGGGTAAAGGGCGGTGTCACGAAGCTTATGAAGGACGCCGGCGCATGAAAAAGCCCGCCGGGGAGGCGGGCCTTTGTCGGGAGCGCGTCGCGGCCTTACTTGATCGGGTCGGTGGGGACGCGGATGTAGTCGATGTAGTAGAGATCGCCGCCGATCTCGACCTGGTTCTTGTAGAGGTACTCGACGGAAGTGATGTTGCCGAGGTCCCAGCGGTCCTTGCGATAGCTGTCCGAGGAAATCTTGTCATGGTTCGCCCAGCCGGCGAGGAAGAACACGGTGGCGCCGATGGAGAAATCGGCCTTGGTGGCCTTGCGGCTTCCGACGACATGGTTGACCCACATCTTGGAGCCGTCGCTGATGAAGACGACCTCGGCCTGGTTCTTGGTGGCCGCGCTGGCGGGGGTGAGGACCTTGGAGACGTAGAAGCTCGAGTCCATCATGGACCGCGCGTCCGAAGAGCTCAGGATCTCGCCGGACTGGAAGTCGACGACGACCGCGGCCGAACCGGTGGCGGTCATGCCGCCGGAGGAGGCTCCGCCGCCGAGGCCGCCGGTGACGGCGCCGAGGGCTCCGGAGACGGCACCCTGCGCCAAGGTGGAGCAGGAAGCCAGGGCGAGCGCGGCGACCAGGACGAGCGCGAAGGCGCGAACAACTTTCATGATTTCTCCTTTGCGTGGTTGGTAATGCCTATCCAATTTTACCACGCGCCCGCGGGAAAGCAAGCCTCAACACCGGCTTTACGCGGCGGGCGGGGCGGGGCTAGATTCATGGGCATGCACCACACCGTCGCGAAGCGCGGGAGGGCCGCCCGCGGCCTCTCGGCCCTCGCCGCCCTCGGCACCTTGGGCGCGGCGACCCTCCTCTCCGGCTGCTACGTCACCGCCCAGGGCAGCCGCTACCTCGCCCTCCGCGCCAAGGCGCGCCCCCTTGAAAAAGTCCTGGCCGATCCGGCGACCAAGCCCGAGTTGCGCGCCCTCGTGGAAACCGCCGCCCGCGTGCGCGTCTTCGCGACCGCGGAACTCGGCCTTGCGGAGACGAAAAACTTCCGCAGCCTCGTCGTGCTCGACTCGGACCGCCTCGCGACCGTCGTCCAGGCCTGCGCCGAACTTTCCTTCGACCGCCACCTCTGGAGCTACCCCCTCGTCGGGAAACTGCCCTACAAGGGCTTCTTCGATCCCGCGGAGGCGGAAAAGGAGGCGGCGGCGCGTCGGGCCGAGGGCCTGGACGTCATCGTGCGGCCGGTGGACGCCTTCAGCACCCTGGGCTGGTTTTCCGACCCGCTCTTCTCCTTCATGGCCGGCTATGACGAGGCCGATCTAGCCGAGCTCGTCATCCACGAACTCTGCCACGCGACGGCCTTCGCCAAGGGCGCGGAGGACTGGAACGAGGAGTTGGCCACCTTCGTGGGTCGCGAGGGCGCGGCGCGCTACCTTGCGGCGCGCGAGGGGCCGGACTCGCCGAGCCTTGCCGCCGCGAGGCTTTCCCGCCGGGAAGCCGAGGCCTTCGCCGCCTGGCTCCGCGGGACCGCCGCGGCACTGGAGCCGGTCTACGCCGCCGCCGATCCGCCGGAGCGGAAGCGCGAGCGCAAGGCCGCCGTCATCGCGGAGCGCGCCGCGGCCTTCGAGCGCGAGTACGGAAACAGCTTCGAGACGGAGCGCTACCGGGGCTTCCCGATGGCCCGGCTCAACAACGCCTACCTCGACCTCTATCGCCTCTACGAGGGAGAAAGCGGGCTCTATCGGGACTATTTCGAAAAGGCGGCGGGCGGCGACTTGCGGCGCTTCGTCGCGGACATGGCCGCGCTCGCCGGGACGAAGGAAAAGGGAGGCCCCAAGGAGGCGATGCGCCGGGCCCTGGCGGGACGCTGATTCCCGGCAAGCCAAGCCCCGGGAGCGAGGCCGTATAAACGCGAAAAGCCAGTTTCGCCCATGCGCAACTGGCTTTCCGAGAGATCCGGCCCCGCGGGAGGCGCGGGGCCTGGGCTTCCTTCGCGGGCTAGATTCCCGCCTTGGGCTTTACGCGATCGCTCGCGATCGCGCCTCCCCTGCTTTAGAGTCCCGCCTTGGGCTTTACGCGATCGCGGCCGTCGATGGCTTCGGCCATCGAGGGATTGAGGGCGACGGCCTTGGCGTAGGCGTCATGGGCGCGCTTCCACTCGCCCTGGAACTCGCAGGCCTGACCGAGGCGGAACCACCAGCGGGGCATCGAGGGCTCCTTGGCGACGGCGGTCGTGTAGGCGATGTCGGCGTGGGCGTATTTCTTGAGGCGGAGGTAGGTCTCCCCGATGTAGAAATAGGCGGTCGGGACGCGGTCGGCGTTGTCGGCGGCGTTCTCGAGGTACTTGCCGAGATACTTGAGGGCGTTCTCCATCTGGCCAAGGTGGTAATAGGACTCGCCCATCACCTCGGCGACGCGGGCGTCGAACTGGATCTTGAGGGCGGCCGCGCCCGTACCGACGACTTCCTGGTGGCGGCCGAGGCGGAAGAGGCTCCAGCACTTCACGGCGTAGGCGTCCATGCGCTTCGGGTCCGCCGCCAACTCGGTGTCGCAGACGCCGACGGCCTCGGCGTACTTGGCCTGGGACTCGGGCAGCTTGCCCGCGACCTCGAGCTCGCGACCCTGCCGGTAGATGAGGAGGGCGTCGGGCTTCTGCTGCGCCGCGAGGGGCAGGGCGAGGAGGAAGGCGAGGGCAAGGGCGAACGAGGGGGCGATGCGGCGCATTGCGTACTCCGGTCCAAGGATGGTATGGGCGGCATTATTGCCCGAATGGGCGCGGCGCGGCAAGGGCGGCGGCAATGGGGCCGGTCCCGCTCCGCGCGAAACCGGCCCCGCGATCCGCCCTGTTTGCCCCGCCACCCGCCGCCGGGCCGCGCGGGCCGGGGCCGCCGGCGCCGCCGGGCAGCGGCGCCGGCCCGCGGGGACGACTCCTACTGGAGGAGGTCGTTGATCGCGGCCGCGGCCCTTCGCCCCTCGCCCATGGCCAGGATGACGGTGGCGGCGCCGAGGACGATGTCGCCGCCGGCGTAGACCCGCTCCAGGCTGGTCTTCTGTCGTTCGTCGACGAGGATGTGGCCGCGGCGGTCCACCTTGAGGTCGGGCGTCGTCCGGGCCAGGAGGGGGTTCGATTCGTTGCCGACGGCCACGATCACGGTGTCGAAGGGCACGACGCGCTCGCTGCCGCGGATGGGCACGGGACTGCGGCGGCCCGAGGCGTCGGCCTCGCCGAGCTCGAAGGCCTGGACCTCCAGGGCGGCCGCGCGGCCGTCCTCCCCGGCCAGGACGCGGGTCGGACTCGAGAGGAAGTCGAAGGCGACGCCCTCCTCCATCGCGTGGACGACCTCCTCGGCGCGGGCGGGCATCTCCTCGCGGGTGCGCCGGTACAGGACGCGGACCTCCTCCGCGCCGAGGCGCAGGGCGGTGCGGGCGGCGTCCATCGCGACGTTGCCGCCGCCGAGGACGGCGACGCGCCGGCTCGGGTAGATGGGGGTCGCGGCGCGGCCGCGGTCCCAGGCCTTCATCAGGTTGGCCCGCGTCAGGTACTCGTTCGCGCTGAAGACGCCGACGAGGTTCTCGCCGGGCATGTCCATGAACTTCGGGAGGCCCGCGCCGGTGCCGACGAAGACCGCGTCAAAGCCGTCTTCCGACAGGAGGGCCTTGAGCTGGCGCGTTCGCCCGACGAGGAAGTTGAGCTCGAAGCGCACGCCCATGGAGGCGAGGGTCTCGGCCTCCAGCCGGACCAGGTCCTTGGGCAGGCGGAACTCGGGGATGCCGTAGACCATGACCCCGCCGGCCTTCTGGAAGGCCTCGTAGACCACGACCTCGTGGCCCTCGCGGCGGAGGTCGGCGGCGCAGGTGAGGCCGGCGGGACCCGATCCGACGACGGCCACGCGGCGGCCGCTCGGGGTCGGCGCCTCGGGCAGCTCGCAGAGGCCGCAGGCGCGCTCGCGGTCGGCGACGAAGCGCTCCAGGCGGCCGATCTGCACGGCGCGCTCCACGCCGCCCAGGGACTTGCCGACGGTGCAGGTCTCCTGGCACTGCTTCTCCTGGGGGCAGACGCGCCCGCAGATGGAAGGGAGGAGGTTGGTGCGCTTGATGACGCGCGCCGCGCCCGGGTAGTCGCCGGCGGCGACGAGCTTCACGAAGCCCGGGATGTCCACGCCGACGGGGCAGCCGGCGACGCAGGGCGCGTTCCGGCAGCCGAGGCAGCGCTCGGCCTCCACGCGGGCCTGTTCCTCGGAATAGCCCTCCGCCACCTCGAAGACGTTGGCCGACCGCGCGGCGGGGTCCTGGCAGGGCATGTCCTGGGCCGGGATCGCCAGGCGGTCGCGGGGGCCGAGGTCGCGGCCCCCGAGCCGTATGGCCGCTATGCGCTCGAGCTCGACCTTGGCCGCGCGCCTGAGTTCCCCGAAGTCGGCGCCGCTCATCGCTCGCCTCCCCGCGCCGCGGCGGCGGCCTCGGCCGACAGGCGGTCGGCGTCCATGGCCAGGTGGCAGGCGTGGTGGGCCTCCTCCTCCAGGGACTTGTAGGAGCGCAGGCGGGCCATCATCTGGTCCCAGTCCACGAGGTGGCCGTCGAATTCGGGGCCGTCCACGCAGACGAACTTGGTCTCGCCGCCCACGGAGACGCGGCAGCCGCCGCACATGCCCGTGCCGTCGATCATGATGGTGTTGAGGGAGACCAGGGTCCGCACGCCGAAGGGCCGCGTCGCCTCCGCGCAGAATTTCATCATGATCGGCGGACCGACGGCCACGACGAGGTCGGGCTTGGGGCTGGAGCCGCAGAGCTCCTTCAGGGGGTCGGTGACGAGGGCCTTGCGGCCCTCGCTGCCGTCGTCGGTGACGACGATGAGCTCGTCGGCGATCCCGCCGAGCTCCTCCCGCATGACGAGGAGGTCCTTCGTCCGGGCGCCGGCGATCACGCTGAGGCGGTTCCCCGCGTCCTTGAGGGCGCGGGCGATCGGGTGGAGGGGCGCGAGGCCGATGCCGCCGCCGACGCAGACGGCCCAGCCGAACCGCTCCACGTGGGTCGGGTTCCCCAGGGGGCCGAGGAGGACGATCTCGTCGCCCGGCTCCTTCAGGGCCAGGGCGTGGGTGCTGGCGCCGACGGTCTGGAAGATGAGGCTCACCGTCCCGCGCGCGGGATCGGCGTCGGCGATGGTGAGGGGGATCCGCTCGCCGAAGTCGGCGTCGGCCTGCACTATGACGAACTGTCCGGCCTTGCGCTCGCGGGCGACGTTGGGCGATTCCACCTCGAGGCGGTAGACCTCCCCGGAGAGGCGCCGCTTGGCGGCTATGCGGGCCATCTAGCGGCCCCCGAGGCGGAACATGCCGACGGCGGCCTCGAGGCCTTCCACGAGGCCGCGGTTCCGCGCGGCCTCCTCGCCGACGAGGCCGACGACGCGACCCAGGGATTGGGTGGAGCCGGCGCTCTCCTGCACGGCTTCGACGATGTCGTCAGAGGCCGCTACGATGCGGTTCATCGCTTCCTCCATGAGTTTGGATTCGCTCAGTTGTTCTTCGGTCAGCGTCTTGATGCCCTGGGTGGCGTCGGTGAGGGCCTGGACGCTGCGGAGGATCTCCTCCGCGCCTTCCCGCTGTTCGTTCATCGAGGCCGCGATGGTGCGGACGAGCTCGCCGGTCTCCCCGACGCCCTCGGTGATGCGCGCGAAGGCCGCGCCCGCCCGGTCCGCCAGGCCGGCCCCGCGCTCGATCTTCTGGTTCATCCCCTGGATGAGGCCCACGATCTCCTTGGCGCTGCGCGCCGCGGATTCCGCGAGGCCGCGGACCTCGTCGGCGACCACCGCGAAGCCCGAACCGGCCTCTCCGGCGTGGGCGGCCTCGATGGCGGCGTTCATCGCGAGGAGATTGGTCTGCGCGGCGATCTTGGAGATGACGCCGATGATCTCCTTCACCGAGCGGGAGGCGGCTTCGATTTCGCCTATCGCGCCCAAGGAGGCCCTCAGCGCCTCGCCGCCCTCGTCGCTGGCGGCTCGGAGCCTTCCCGCCAGTTCGTCCGCCTGCGCGGAAATGCGGGAGACCGACGCTATGTTCGCCGCCATCTCCGCGACCGAGGCCCCGCTCTGCTCCACGGCGCTCGCCTGGTCCGCCACGCGGCCGGCGACGCGGTCGATGGAGCCGACCATGCGGGCGATCTCCCCGCCGGCGGCTTCGACGGCGCCGGCCTGCCGCTCCGAGGCGGCGCGCATCGCGGCGACGGCCCCGTCCAGGGCCGCCACGGCGCCCTCCGCGTGTTCGGAGGACGTGGCGAGGGAAGCGGAGCCGGAGTGCACGGCGTCCGAAAGGTCGCGGACCTTGAGGAGGGTCTCGGCTATCGCGTCCAGGAAGCGGTTGAGCGAGCCCGCGAGGCGGCCGAGCTCGTCGCCCCGCTCGATCGCCACGCGGCGCCCGAGGTCGCCGCCGCCGGAGAGCACCTCGCCGAGGCGCTCCTCAAGGCCGTCCAGCCTGCGCCCGAGGGTCGCGCCGATGCCGAGGAACAGCGTCAGCGACCAGGCGAGGAGGAGGAGGGAGAGGGCGCCGGCCTTGAGCACGAAGGACCCCAGGGTCAATTCCCCGGCTCCGGCGAGCTCGATGGCGGAAAGGCCGCCCACGCCGAGAAGGACCGCGAGGAGGAAGACGCTGGCCCCTCCCGCCAGGACGATGCGGCCGCGGATGCTCGCGGAGCGGGTCGAGGGGGGCAGTTGCCGGAGGCGAAGGGCGACGATGGGCGCCCGGAGGGTCTCCTCCACGAAAACGATCGTCTGGACGGCGGCCATGAGGCCGATGGCGAGATTGATCGCGAGGATCTTGGCGACGAAAAGGCCGCCGCCCGGCGCCGAGAAGCTCCCCTTGGCGACCAGGGAAAAAAGCGGGCCGATGATGAAGGCGAAGACGATGAAAACGAGGACAAGCCTGGTCGTCTTCCCGAGAACGGCGTGGGCCGCCAGGCGCTCGGTTTCGGAAGGATCCTCGCCCCGGGCGATCGCGGCGTCAATCTTGGCTAGGGGGGCAAGGATGCGCCACAAGGCCAGGCCCGCGGCCGACTCCAAGGCCAGGACGATCACGGAGAACGAAGGCAGGGCTCGAAGTATCTCGCCGAAATCCCTCGTGATGAAGACGCCCCGGTACAGTTGCATGCCGTAAACGGCGAGCAAAGTGACGCCGAAAAGCCGGAACAGGGCCTTGAGGCGAAAATCCTTCATCCGTAGGTTCCTCCCTTGGATCGTGTGCCGACGCCGCCAGGCGCGGTGGCTCCTTGCCGCCGGCTCCCTATCATAGACACTTTTCTTCCATTTGTAAAACCCGGGCGCCGCGCCCGGGACGCGCCCGCCCGGACGCGAGGGGGGATGACCGAGGCGGGCGGCGAGGCTATGATTCCCCGCAGGCGGAGCCCGCGAGGCGCCGCCCGCAAGCGAGGTCCCCATGCCCGTCCCCCTCGAACCGGACAAGTACCGCTCCTCCCCCTTCTTCAATCCGGAGGACTTCATCGGCTACATCCGCCGCCTGGGCCGCCTCGGCTCCCGGGCCGCGCCGGAGGCCGTCATCCTCTCCTACCAGCGCAGCCTCTTCGACTACGCCGCGCACGAGGTGCCTTCGACGCCGGCCGACGGCTACTTTTCCAAGCAGATGCGCTACCTCGACGGCACGGAAGGCCGCGTCGCCATCGTCGGCGGCTTCGGCGTGGGAGCTCCGGCGGCGGCGGTGATGCTGGAAGAGCTCATCGCCTTCGGCGTCAGGCGCTTCGTCTCCGTCGGCACCGCGGGAAGCCTCGTCGCCTCCATCCCGCCGGGTTCCCTCGTGCTCTGCGACAGCGCCCTCCGCGACGAGGGCACCTCCTACCACTACGTGCCCGGCGGCGGCCTCGCCTACCCTTCCGAGGTCCTGACGGAAAAGCTCTCCGAGGCCCTGTCCGCGCGCGGCCTGGCCCACGCCCGCGGCCCCGCCTGGACCCTCGACGCCATCTACCGCGAGACCCCGGAGGAGGTCCGCCGCTTCCGGGACGAGGGCGCCCTCGTCGCCGAAATGGAGGCCGCGGCCCTCTTCACCGTGGCCCGCTTCCGCGAGGTCGAGATAGCCGCCTGTTTCAGCGTAAGCGACACCCTGGCCGAGCTCTCCTGGCGCCCCGAGTTCCACGCGGAGACCACGGAGGCCGGCCTCAAGCTCATCTTCGAAGCCGCCCTGGACGCCGTCTCGTAAACCGGCGCCGCCGTCTCGCAAACCGACGCGGTTGTCGCGTTGGATCAAGCCCGGGGTGCGTTTCGCGTCCCGGGCTTTTTGTCAGTATACTTTCCTTAAGACGTCAATCGAAGGAGAGAACCTCATGCCCATAGCCCCCTCCCTCCTCGCCCTCGTCGGCGAGACCCCGCTCGTGTACCTCAACAAGGTCGGCGCCGGCCTCGGCGCGCGCATCGCCGTGAAGCTGGAAACCCGGAATCCCCTGGCGAGCGTCAAGGACAGGATCGGGCTCGCCATCGTGGAGGCGGCCGAGCGCGACGGCCTCCTCAAGCCCGGCGGCACCCTGGTGGAGGCGACGAGCGGCAACACGGGCATCGCGTTGGCTTGGGTCGGCGCGGTCAAGGCCTACCGAGTCGTCCTCGTCATGCCGGACACGATGAGCATCGAGCGCCGCAAGCTCCTCGCGGCCCTCGGCGCCACGCTGGAACTCTCCCCGGGCAGCGAAGGCATGGCGGGCGCGGTCCGGCGCGCCGAGGAAATCGCCCGCACGACGCCGGGCGCCATCCTGGCGCGGCAGTTCGAGAACGCGGCCAATCCGGCGGCGCACCGCAAGGGCACCGCGGAGGAGATCTGGCGGGACAGCGAGGGCAAGGTGGACGTCTTCGTAGCGGCCGTCGGGACCGGCGGCACGCTGACGGGCGCCGGGGGCCGGCTCAAGGAGCTCAAGCCCGGACTCCGCGTCGTCGCCGTCGAACCGGCGGAGTCCCCCCTCCTCTCGCAGGGCAAGGCGGGTCCCCACAAGATCCAGGGCATCGGCGCGAACTTCGTCCCGCCCATCCTGGACCGGACGGTGGCCGACGAGATCGAGACCGTGACGGCCCACGAGGCGGGAGAGATCTCGCGGCGGCTCGCGCGCGAGGAGGGTATCCTCTGCGGCATTTCCGCG
>JAEUJG010000515.1 GCA_016794765.1 Spirochaetaceae bacterium
TCCCTCCAGCTCGACATGCTCGTGCGCCTGCGCGCGCGGGCTTCGGCCTATTTCCAGGGGCTCGCCCGGGCCAAGGCGGAGCTTGAGGGGCTCAAGGAAAGCATCGGCGGGAACGCGGCGGACGTCGGCGAGCTCAAGGCCCGTGCCCTCGCCTCCAAGGGAGAGCTTTCCGCCCTCGCGGAGGAGGCGCGGTTCGCGGCGAAGGAGGCGAAGGCGGGAGGGGAGGTCGTCGCGGCCACGAGCCAGGCCGCGGCGGAGCTGGAGCGCGGGCTGGCCAGCCTGACCGCGACCGCGCGCCGGGAGTCCGAGGAGGCCGGCCGGATCGCGGCGAGCCTCAAGGCGATAGCCGACATCGTCGAGCGGACCCACCTCCTCGCGACCAACGCCTCCATAGAGGCGGCGCGCGCGGGCGCCCGCGGATCGGGTTTCGCGGTGATCGCCCAGGAAGTGCGCCGCCTGGCGGCCTCGAGCAGGTCCGCGTTGGCTGACATCGACGCCGTCCTCGCGTCGGTCAAGAAGGGCATCGACGACTCCTCGGGCCTCGTCGACGCCGTCTCCGGCTCCGCGGCCAGGCTCCGCGCCGCGCTGTCGCGGAGCCTGGCCGCCTTCGGCGCGATAGGCGAGCGCGTCATCGGCATGGAGGCCGGCCTCGCGGGCTTCGACGGCGCCTTCGCCGACCAGATCGGCGTGGCGGAAAGCGCCGCCTCGGCCGCCGAGGCCGCCGCCGCCAAGGTGGCGGGCTTCGCCGAATCCTACCGTTCCCGGGAGTCGGAATACGCCGCCATCGCCGAGGCCGCCGACGAGTCCGAGCGTTGCGCGACCGAGGCCAAGCGCTCCGCCGGAGTCCTGGCCCAGCTCGCGGGCTATCTCAAGGTGGGAGGGACGGAACGCAACCGGGTCCTCCGAAAGTACCGCGTGGATCGCGAGGCGGGCCTGCGCAAGTTCGGCCGCAGGGACCGCCGCGAGACCCTTCTCTACAACCTCGAGGTCTACGACCGCGACGGCGGCCGTCTCGGACACCTGGGAGACCTGTCATCCTCGGGGCTTCTCCTTCTCACCGACCGTCAAATCCCCGTGGGCGAGTCCAGGGACATAGCGGTCGCCTTGCCCCTTTCCACGGAGGGCGAACGGCGGATTCCCCTGCGGATCGTCGTCCGGCGCTCGGAGTCCGATTGCGACGGCCACCGCATCGGTTGCTCGCTCGAAGGCCGGAATCAGGGCGATGCGGCCCGCGTGCGGGAACTTCTCCAGACCCTTTCGCTCGGCGCCTTGTCCGCGCCCGGACTAGATCCGGATTCGGCCGTCCAATCCGCCTGCGCCGACGACGGTCGATCCGCCGGCGCCGCGGGATCCGACGAGGTTCTCGAGCTGGAGGAGCTGTGACGGCGCGGGCTCGCCGCGGGCTCGGCGTTCGCCGCGGTCAGCGGAGGGCCGACAGCGCGGCGGCGGCGAACAAGACGATCATGCCGGCGATCATGAAGGCGAGGGTCTTGGAATAGCCGGCCGGGCGGATCCCTCCCGCCTTGTCCATTTTCCTGATGGCCGGGAAGAGGCGCCAGAAAAAGGAGAGGATGGACAGCACGAGGGCGACGGCTGCGCCGATCCTCGTCGCCTCGTTGCCGAAAGCGAGGATCACGGCCAGGAGGAGGATGAAAATCAGCTTGGTCCCCGCGATCCAGTTGACGAGGTAGCCGACGAAATCCTTGGCCTCGGGATCGTCCTTGAGCTTCTCGTAGGCCGCGAAGGCTCCGACGCCGTTCCCCTTGAGCGAGCTCGGCCGGAAATAGAGGATGCAGATGTTCGCGCCTTCGACCAGGATGAAGGCGAGGATGGCGATGGTCGGGAAGTCCATGGAAAAGCTCCTCTGCCCGCGGGCCGGGTTGCCGCGCCGCTGTTGAAGGAAAGGCCGCGGCAGCCTCCTTGCTTCGCTTCGGCGTCGCGACGTGGCTCGGGCACCACAGTATAAGTAAAAACTACCCAAGTCAATTCCCTTCCAAGTATCCGCCGTTCTCCGGTCCGCCGCAAGTCCGTTGCGCTCGCCTCCAGGTCAGCCGCGAGGCGCCGCGCCGGGCCCAGGCGGCGCCTTCCGCGTCCCCCTTCTCGCGTCCGGCGCTTTTCGCTACCATGACTTCCGCGCGTCCCCGCAGGAGGTTTTCGTGGCCGTTCTCTCGATCCAGTCGCACGTCGCCTTCGGGCACGTCGGGAACCGCTCGGCGGTCTTTCCCCTCGAGCTCCTCGGCTTTGAGGTCTGGCCCGTCAACACCGTCCAGTTCTCGAACCACACCGGCTACGGCTCCTGGACGGGCGAGGTCTTCCCGGCGCGCCACATCGAGGAGATCTGGCGCGGGATGAAGGAGCGCGGCGCCGCCGCCTCCTGCGAGGCGATCCTCTCCGGCTATCTCGGCGATCCGGGCGTCGGGCAGGCCATCCTCGGCGCGGTGTGCGACGTCAAGGCGGAAAATCCGCGCGCCCTCTATTGCTGCGATCCCGTGATGGGAGACTACGGTCCCGGCTTCTACGTGAAGCCCGGCATCCTCGAGTTCATGCGCGCGAAGGCCCTGCCGGCGGCCGACATCCTCACGCCGAACCAGTTCGAGGCGGAAGCCCTGACGGAGACGGCCATCGTCTCCGTGGAGGACGCGAAGGCCGCGGCCCGCGCCCTTCACGCCATGGGGCCCCGCATCGTCCTCGTCACGAGCTTCAAGCCCGCCGAGGGGGAAGCCGGCCTCGTCTCCTTCTTCCTGTCGGCCGAAGGTTCCTCCTACCTGCTCGATACGCCCGAACTGCCCTTGAACCCGGTCCCGAACGGCGCCGGCGACCTTACCGCGGCCCTCTATCTCGCGCGCTACCTGGCCGCGGGCGGGGCGACCCTGCCGGCGGTCGAGGCGCTCGAGCTGATGGCCGATTCGGTCTACGCCGTCATCGAGGCGACCAAGGCGCGGGGCTCCCGCGAGCTCTGCATCGTCGCGAGCCGCGACGAGATCCTCGCGCCCCGTCGGCGCTTCCGCGCCCGCGCGGTTTAGCCCCAAGGCGGGGCGGCTAGTCACCCAAGGGAGGCCGGGGGACGAGGCTCGCCGAGGGGGGCGCCGCGTATCCGGACGGAAGGTCGGAAGGATCTCCGGGCAGGAGAGGCTGGTTCTTGCCGAGGAATCCGATGCCCTTGACCTGGCCGCGGAGGATGAGCCGGTCGCCCTCGCGCCAAAGCCGACAGTCGTATTCGACGCCGGTCGCGGGATCCACCAGGCTGCCCCGCCATTCCTTGCCCGCGGGCCGGAGCCCGTACACGAAGTCGAGGCCGCAGAGGGGAGGGGAACCGGGAAGCTTGTCGGCGCGGCGCAGGCGGCTTTCGGTCGTATCTACGACGCGGCCCGTCGCCTCGTCGTAGACGGCCAGGATCCGGCCGTAGAGGCTTTCCCCGTAACGGTAGAAGAAGATCAGGGAGATGGGCTTGCCGCTTCGGTCGTCGATGGTCTTCCACAGGCCAAGGATCTCCTCCTCGGCATGGAGGGGGGTGCGGGAGCAGAAGATCGCCAAGGCGATCGCCAGCGCCGCCGAGGCTCGTTTGGTCATGACGCCTCCTACC
>JAEUJG010000532.1 GCA_016794765.1 Spirochaetaceae bacterium
GCCAGAAGTGGACGGCGGCGGCGGCGAGGCCGACGGCCGCGCCGAGGTCGACGAGGGGGGGAAAGTAGCGGCCGGTCGACATGAGGAAGCCCGCGTCGATGTTCGTAGCCGTCGCGATGAAGTCGAAGCGCGCCAGGACGACGTAGCCGCCCGCGAGGCCGGCCGCGACGGCAAGGGCGGCCAGGACCTTCGTCCAGGCGGCCAGCCAGCGCGGGAAGGCGAGGGCGTAGGCGACGAGGAAGCCGTAGCCGAGGATGAGGGCGGCGAAGGCCAGCCTGATGAGGAGGCCGGCGTTCGCGACGTAGGCGCTGGTCGCGAGGCCGTGGAGGAGGGCGAAGGCGAGGAAGCAGGCGTCGGCCAGGATCTCCAGGCGGGCGGCCGCGGTGCGCAGGCCGCGCCGCGCGACGAAGAAGGCCGCGGCCGCGATCCCGAAGGCGGCGAGGAAGGAGATGAGGTTCAGTCCCATAGCCGGCCTGCCTTCGCTGCGAGGATGGTGACGTCGTCCTTGAGCTCCGCGTCGCCGACGAAGCTGTAGATGAGGCTCGTGAGGGAGCCGACGAAGCCCTCCGCGCCGAGCTTGACCGACTGGAGCAGGGTCCGGTCGAAGGCCTCGACCTCGCCGAGGCGCTTGCCGTCCGCGTTGGCCACCTCGGTGACGCCGTCGGAGGCGAGGAGGATGATCTCGTCCGTGCGCAGGGGAAGCTCCTCCACGGCGATATCGCCCTCGATCGGCACGAGGCCGACGAGGCCCATAGTCGGCTGGAGCCGGCGGACCTTGGGGCCGAGCGCCGTCTGCGCGACGATGATGGGATCGGCCATCGCGGCGTTCACGTAGCGGAAGCTCTTCTTGGCGGTGTCGACGAGGCCGAGGAAGAGCACCGTGTACTTGTCGTCGAAGCCCATGTCCCTGACGGCCGCGTCGACGCTCCGGACCAGGGCCGCCAGGTCGGCCTTGTCCTCGGCGACGCGGATCGTGTTGACGATGATGCCCATGACGAGGGCGGCGGCGAGTCCCTTGCCGGAGACGTCGCCGACGACGAGGAGGGTCCTCGCCTCGTCGATCGGGATGGCGTCGTAATAGTCGCCGGACACGTTGACGAGGGGGCGGTAGGAGACGGCCAGGTCGAGCTTGGCCACGGTCGGCAGCTTTTTCGGGAGGAAGGAGCGCTGGGTCTCCGCGACGAGCTCCCACTCCTTGGAGAGGGAGGCGACCTCGAAGAGGTCGGAGATCGTGATGACGCGGTCGAAGTAGATCTTGAGCTCGCCGTAGAGGGTGCGGAAGGCCTCGAGCTCGATGAGGGAGCAAAGGCGCGTCAGGACGAAGAAGTGGAAGCCCTTCGCGTAGACGAAGAAGCCCCGGGCGCCCTCGTTCGTGTTCGAGATGGAGTAGTCCTCGTTGATGAAGCTGAAGCCCTCGGACCAGTCGCGGAAGTTGCGCTCCAGGGCCTCGAGGACCTTGGGGTCGGTCGCCGCGGCCGAGGAGCTCTGGTAGATGAGCTCCCAGGTGTTGGAGCGCACCAGGACGGCGCCCATGTCCGCCGGCCGCTCGAGGCAGTCCCGGATCGCCTCCACGAGGTCGAGGACGGTGAAGGAGGCGCCGACCCGGTCGGCGAAGCCGAGGAGGATCCGCGTTTCTGGACGCCGGAAGCGGCGCCGGTAGAGGGCGCGGTCGGCCGCCTGGAAAATCGCCTCGCGGAAGATGTAGAGCGCGAGGAAGAGCGCGGCGCCGAGCGCCAGCGTCGCGTCGAGCCTGAGGCCGCGGAGGGCGGTGTAGGGCACGATGAGGAAGAGGAGGGCGGCGGCGGCCGTGGCCCCCGAAGCGACGAGCCTCCGTTCGGTCCTGTAGGTCATGCAAAGGGCTCCCGTCGTGGATATCGGGATACTATTAGGCCTTGGAAGCGCCGCCGTCAATCGAATTCGTCCGGCGCCTCCCCTTTCCTTTTTTCGGTCCTTTCTGTTACTGTGTAAAGACGCGGCCCGACAGCCCGAGGGCCGCCGCGGGACGGGCCCCGAGGAGAAGGGCCAGCGGGCGAGAAATGGAGGCTTCCGTATGAAAGCGATCGAGTTGGCCAAGGCCTACGATCCGAAATCCTTCGAGGACCGCATCTACGAGGCGTGGAAGAAGAACGGCCACTTCCAGCCCGCCGGCGTCAACGGAAGGAAGCCCTTCGTCGTCGTCATCCCTCCCCCGAACGTCACGGGGGTCTTGCACATGGGCCACGGGCTCAACCACTCCCTTCAGGACATCTCCGTCCGCTACGCCCGCATGTGCGGCCGGCCGACCCTCTGGCTGCCCGGCTCCGACCACGCCGGCATCGCGACCCAGAACGTCGTCGAGAAGCGCCTCCGCAAGGAGGGCAAGAGCCGCCATTCGCTCGGCCGGGAGAAATTCCTCGAGGAGACCTGGAAGGTCGCCAACGAGCACAAGGCGATCATCGAGAAGCAGATCGCCAAGATAGGCGATTCCGTCGACTGGAGCCGCGAGCGCTTCACCCTCGACGAGGGCCTCTCCAAGGCCGTCCGCGACGTTTTCGTCACCCTCTACGAGCGGAACCTGATCTACAAGGGCAAGTATCTCGTGAACTGGTGCCCCTCCTGCGGCACGGCCCTGGCCGACGACGAGGTCGAGAAGGCCGACGAATCGGGCAAGATGTGGCACATCTACTACGAGCTCGAGGGCGGTCCCCAGCCGGGCTTCCCCGAGGGCCGCATCGAGATCGCGACGACCCGCCCGGAGACCCTCCTCGGCGACACCGCCGTCGCGGCCAATCCCGAGGACGAGCGCTACAAGGCCCTCGTCGGCAAGCGCGTCCACCTGCCGCTGACCGGCCGGCTGATTCCGGTCATCGCGGACGCCTACGTCGACAAGGAATTCGGCACGGGCCTCGTGAAGATCACGCCCGCCCACGACCCCAACGACTTCGAGGTGGGCAACCGCCACGGCCTCGAGCGCATCAATCTCCTCAATCCCGACGGGACCCTCGGCGAGGCCGCCCCCGAAAAGTACCGCGGCCTCAAGGTGGCGGCGGCGCGCAAGGCCGTCCTCGAGGACCTCGCGGACCTCGGCCTCCTCAAGGGCGAGAAGGACATCGTCCACGCCGTGGGCCACTGTTACCGCTGCGCCACGACCATCGAGCCCTATCTCTCGGAGCAGTGGTTCGTCAAGATGAAGCCCCTCGCCGAGAAGGCCCTCAAGGCCTGGAAGGACGGCGAGGTCCGCTTCTATCCCCAGAAGTGGGAAAACACCTACGAGCACTGGCTCACCAACATCCGCGACTGGTGCATCAGCCGCCAGCTCTGGTGGGGGCACCGCATCCCGGCCTGGCACTGCGCCCACTGCGGCAAGACCGTCGTGGCCCGCGAGGAACCCCTCGAGTGCCCCTTCTGCAAGTCCACGGAGCTCACCCAGGACGAGGACGTGCTCGACACCTGGTTCTCGAGCTGGCTCTGGCCCTTCAGCACCCTGGGCTGGCCCGCCGACGCGGCCGATTTCCGCAAGTACTATCCGACCACCACCCTCGTCACCGCCTACGACATCATCTTCTTCTGGGTCGCGCGCATGATCATGGCGGGCATGGAGTTCACGGGCAAGAGCCCCTTCAAGGACGTCTGCATCCACGGCCTCGTCCGCGACAAGCAGGGCCGCAAGATGTCCAAGTCCCTCGGCAACGGCATCGATCCCCTCGAGATCGTGGACGAGTACGGCGCCGACGCCCTCAAGTTCACCCTCGCCTACAACTGCGCCTCGGGCCAGGACGTCTGCGTGGACATGGAGTCCTTCAAGATGGGCTCCAAGTTCGCCAACAAGGTCTGGAACGCGAGCCGCTACATCCTCATGAACCTCGAGGGCCGCGAGCTCGTCGAGAAGCCGGCCTACAACGACGTCGACCGCTGGATCCTCCACCGCCTCGGCGAGGCCGCGGCCGCCTGCCGCGCCGCCTACGAGGGCTACCGCTACAACGAGGCCGCCCAGGCCGCCTACGCCTATTTCTGGGACGATTTCTGCGACTGGTACATCGAAGCGACCAAGCTCTCCCTCCGCTCCGGCGACGAGGCCGAGCGCAACCGCGCGACGACCGTCCTCCTCGAGGTCCTCGAGGAGTCCCTCCGCCTCCTCCATCCCCTCCTGCCCTTCGTGACGGAGGA
>JAEUJG010000550.1 GCA_016794765.1 Spirochaetaceae bacterium
CGAGGCCTTGCGGTAGAAATAGCCCGAGACGTCGTAGATCTCGAATTCCGCGTCGGGGCTGTAGTCGATGTCGTAGAGCTTGATGTTGGTGAAGGGTTTCACGCCGTAGAAGGCCATATAGTGGGCGCGGCCCACGGGGAAATTGGCGGAGAAGAGGTAGCGGGAAGGCGTGGCGTCGACCTTGAGGGAGGGCGCGCAGGTCCAGGCCCAGACGCCGGGGGCGACGTCGCGGTAGAAGGAAATCTCGCGCGGGTAGTAGGGATTGGCGGCGACGATCGCGTAGAGCTCTTCGGGCGCCAGGCTGCCCGTGCGCTCGCCAAGGGCCCCGGCGGCGACGGCGGCGCGGGCGGGCACGAAGCCCTGCTCGTCGGCCAGGCCGAGTACCCCCTCGACGAGGCTCTGACCCACGCCGACGAGGAGCTCCTTGCCCTCGCCCGCCCCGTATTCGGCAAAGGCGACGCCGGCGAGCAGGGAGAGGCGGAAGTCGACGTTGCCCTCCTCGTCGACGAGGAAGAAACCGTCCTGGGTCTTTTTGAGGGAGGTGACGAGGCGATCCGCGGCGGAGCCGAGGGCCTTGAAGGGATTTTCCGCGTCGGAGAGGTAGCTCCGCGATTCGGCCGCGCAGGCGAGGACGCCGACGGCCTGGCGGACCGTCAGCTTGGCCGGATCGAGGGTCGCGGCGTAGCGCAGCGCCTCCTGGGCCAGGGAATAGGGCGAGCGGTCCATGAGGAAGTGGACGAGGCCCTGCTTTTCGAAGAGCGAAGGATCCTGGGCCTGGATGAGGGCGGAAATGCGCTTGACCTCGATGAGGTCGGCGGCCTCGAGGGCCTGCATCTTGCGGATCGTGTCGCCGAGGAAGGGCACGGTCAGGTGGCTCAATTCGGCGGAGCGGACTTCGCGGATGGCCCGGCCGCGGGCCAGGCCCTCGGCGTAGGAGCCGCGGCGATAGGATTCGGCGAGATAGGCGGCGAGGGCGTTCTCGGAGAAGCGGGGCGTACCGTCCTTGTCCTTCCAGGCCAGGCGCTCGCCGTCCCAGCGGCTTCCCGCGAGACCCGACCAAGCCTTGGCCGTCCAGGCGTCGATCCCGGCCTTGAAGGCGGCGGGATCCTTGGGGGCCTGGGCTATGAACTGGTCGGCGGGTCGGGCGGAGCCGGCCTTGTCGGGCGCGGCGGCCTTGGCCAGGGAGAGGCCGCGAAGGGCGCCGCCCCGGGCCTCCAGGCGCAGGTAGCCGGCGCTCCGGTCGAAGGAGCGGGCGGGCAGGGAGAGTTCATAGGGCCCGCCGTTCGATTCGAGGAGGAGGCGGGAGCCCTTCTCCTCGAATCGGGAGCGGCTCGAAAGGGTATAGGAGAGCCGAAGCGCGGCGGCGCCTTCGGCGGGCGGAACGGCGGTCAGGCTGAAGCCTTCGGCGGGAGCCTGCGCGGCCAGGACGCGGATCTCGGCGCCGCCGGCGAAAAGGACCCGCGCCCCCGAGGGCAGGCGCTCGATCCCGCGGAGGGAGGCCTTGCGGGCCACGCCGGACTCGTCGACGAAGTAGGCCGGCGTTTCCTCGTCGATGACGAAGGACAGGCCGGCGTAGGACAGCCGCGCGGATACGGGGCGGCTTTCTTCCGTCTTCGAGTAGCCCGCGGTCACCGAAAGCCGTCCGGACTTGAAGGAAAAGCCGGGAGCCCGCGAGAATTGCGCGAGGACGAGAAGCACGAAAATGCCGATATAGAGGAGGGTTACGCCAAAGGCGCGTTTCATGACACCGGAGATCATCGCGGCTACCGACTATAGCGGGTTTCGGCTCATGATGCAACCTTGTATAATGGCGTCGAAAAGTATAGCATCGGGCGGCGTTTCGTCGCCCACGGAGAGTGTGATCATGCGGACCAAGAAGCCGGGCGGCCATTCCGCCCTCATCGCCCTCGCCCTTGCCGGCGCCCTGGGCTCCCTCTTCTTCTCCTGCGCCGGCGGCCCCAAGGCCCCGGGCCCCGGACCCAAAAAGCCCGAAACCCCCGAACAAAAGCAGGTCCGCGAGCTCGAGGGCGCCGTGGCCCTCATGGAAAAGGGCGACGCCGCGGCCGCCGCGGCCAAGGTCGCCGAACTTTCCGCCGCCGCCCCCGACGACGCCGAACTCCGCCTCCTCAAGGCGGCGACCCTCCTCTCCGCCGGGAAGCTCCCGGAAGCCCGCGCCGAGGTTGAGGCCCTCCTCGCCGCCGCCCCCCAGGATCCCAAGGGCCTCGCGATGGCCGCCGAACTCGCCCGCTTCGCCGGCGACGAAAAGGCGCGGAAGAGCTACCTCGACCGCGGCCTCGCGGCGGCCCCCAAGGATCCCGTCGTCCTGGCGGCCTGGGGCGAGCTCAGCCTCGACAAGAAGGAATGGACCAAGGCCGAGGATTTCTTCCGCCGCGCGCAGGGCGCCGACGGCAACAATCCCGACGCCGCCCTCGGCCTCGGCAAGGCCCTCTACAAACAGGCCAAGTACGCGGATTCGGAAAAGGCCTATGACGCCGCCGTCGCCCTCGAGCCGCGCTCGCCCTACGCCTACGCCGACCGCAGCCGGGCCCGCTCCCAGCTCGGCAAGTACAAGGAAGCGATGGAGGACCTCGACAAGGCCGTCTCGCTGGCCCCGGACTACGCCTGGCTCTACCTCGACCGCGGCCGCATGCTGCTCGATTCAGGCCGGCGGACCGAGGCCGAGGCCGATTTCACCAAGTCCATCTCCCTCGATCCCGAGTACTTCCTCCCCTACGTCTTCCGGGCCGGCATGTACGAGGAGTCCGGCCGCGACGACCTGGCCCTCGCCGACTACGAGCGGATCATCGCCCTCCAGCCCGACTATTGGTACGCCCTCGAATCCGCCGGCGCCGTCTCCTTCCGGCTCGGCAAGTGGGACAACGCCGCGGCGCGCCTCAAGGCCGCCTTCGGCTACGCCGCCGACCGCTACGAGTACGCCATCCTCGCCTCGATCTCCCTGATCCGCGCCGGCAAGACCGCCGAGGGCCGGGCCCTCGCCGGCAAGGTGGCGCCGGGCATGGACCGGGAGAAGTACGGCCTCCAGTGGCTCATGCTCCGCCTTCTCCAGGACCAGAACGACCAGAGCTCCGAGCTCGAGATCAAGATCCAGGCCGAAAAGCGCCTCGACCTCAAGGCGGCCATGCTCTTCTACCTCGGCGAATACTGGCTCGGCCGCGGCCGGCCCGAGCTCGCCGGCAAGTATTTCGTCCTGTCCGGCGACATGCGGCGCGAGGGCAGCCTCGAGTACCGCCTCCTCGTCGCCGAGCAAAAGCGGCTCGGCCTCACGGGGATCAATGGGTAGTACCGGAGCCGCGGGCGGAGCGTCGGGCGCGGAGCCCCGCTTCGCCCGGCTCGCCGCCCTCCTGTCAGGCGGGGGCCCCGTCCTCGTCCAGACCCACGACTATCCCGACAGCGCCGCCGGCGCCGCGGCGTGGGGCCTCGTCGAGCTCCTCGGCCGGCGCGGCGTCGCCGCCGAGATCGGCTATCGCGGCGAGATCCGTTCGCGGAGCCTCGCCCGCCTCCTCGCCGAGCTCGCCATCCCGATCCGGGACCTTTCGCGCGCCGGCGGGAGCGAGGCCGACGCTCCCGGCCGACGCGTCGTCGTCGTCGACGGCTCGCCCTCCAACGGCAACGTGAGCCTCGTCCCCGGCGGGCTCGTCGGCGTGGTCGACCATCACTGCAAGGTCGGCGAGCCGCTCGCGCCTTTCGTGGACGTCCGGCCCGGGCTCGCCTCCTGTTCCTCGATCATCCAGGGCTACTGGGCGGAGACGGGAGAGCCCATGCCCCGGCCCATCGCGACGGCCCTGCTCGCCGGCATCCAGTCCGACACGGATTTCCTCTCCCGCCGCGCCTCGCCCGAGGATTTCGCCGCCTACGCGGAGCTCTTCGCCGCGGGCGACTTCGAAAAGGCCAGCCGCATCGTCCGCACCGTCCTGGATCTCGGGGAACTCGAGCTCGTCACGCGCGCCCTCGACGAGGCGGAGATCCGCGACGGCCTCCTCTGGGCCTGCCTGCCCGGCCCTTGCGGCCAGGAGGTCCTCGCGGTCCTGGCGGAGTTCGTCCTCCGCACCGAGGAGCTGCGGGCCGCCGTGGTCGCCGAGTTGGACGCGCCCGGCCCGCACGCCCCGGACGGCGCGGGGGCGCGCGGCGTCCACCTTTCGGTCCGCTCCAAGGACCCCGCCCTCTCCGCCTTTTCGCTCGTCCGCGCCGCCCTCGAGGGCATCGGCGCGGGCGGCGGCCATTCGCATTCCGCCGGCGGCTTCGTGCCCGCCGCTAGCTTCCCCGGCGAGGCGGCGCTCCGCGAGCGCTTCTTCGCCCTGGTCGGGAAAATCGCACCCTAAGGGAGTCCTCATGTCCAAGACCGTCCGCCGCGTCGAGCTCGGCGACCGCTCCGTCCTTCTCGTCGGCACGGCGCACATATCCCCCGAAAGCATCGAGGAGGTCCGCGGCCTCATCGAAAGCGAGCGGCCCGCGCGGGTCTGCGTCGAGATCGACGAACCCCGCTGGCGCTCGATGAGCGAGGGCCAGAACTGGGCCAGCCTCGACATCGGCAAGGTCCTCCGCGAGGGCAAGGGCTTCCTCCTCATGGCCAACCTCGCCCTTTCCGGCTTCCAGCGCCGCATGGGCTCCGAGGTCGGGGTCAAGCCGGGAGAGGAGATGATCGCCGCGGTGGACGCCGCCAAGGCCCTCGGCATCCCCTACGCCTTCTGCGACCGCGACGTCCAGCTTACCCTGAAGCGCGCCTGGGGCAAGTCCGGCCTCTGGAACCGCTCCAAGCTCGTCGCCAGCCTCGCCTCCAGCGCCTTCTCCAACGAGCGCCTCACCGAGCTCGAGATCGAACAGCTCAAGGAGCGCAGCGAGCTCGAGGAGATGATGGGCGAACTCGCCGACTACCTTCCCTCCGTCAAGGAAGTCCTCATCGACGAGCGCGACCGCTACCTCGCCTCCAAGATCTTCCTCGAGGCCAAGCGCCCCCTCGAGCCCGTCGCCGAAGCCCCCGCGGCGTCGGGGACCGATGCGGCCGAGGCGACCGCCGCGCGCTACCCGCGCCCGGCCGCCCTCGCCGTCGTCGGCGCCGGCCACCTTTCCGGCATCGAGGAGTGGCTGCGCCGCCTCGAAGCCGGACAGGCCTCCCCCGACGTCTCGGAGCTCGAAATCCTCCCGCCCCCCTCGATCTGGGGCAAGGTCGCCGGCTGGGGCATTCCCGCCCTCATCGTCGGCCTCATCGTCGCCGGCTCCTTCACCTCCGGCATCCAGGCGAGCCTCGGCCTCCTTCTCCGCTGGGTCCTCTGGAACGGCTCCCTGGCGGCCATCGGCTCCGCCCTCTGCCTGGCCCACCCGCTGACGAT
>JAEUJG010000559.1 GCA_016794765.1 Spirochaetaceae bacterium
TTGTTCTACCTTTCCGGGCGCCTCCGCGCCCGCTCCTCAGAATTCCTCGAAGTCACCGTCCCCCATCGCCTCGACCTTGGCGGCGAGGCGCGTCGCCCGCGGCGGGGCGGCGGCGATCGCGAGGGACCCGCGCGCGGCGCGGTCGCCCTTCGCGTCCGGCGCCGCCGGGGAACGCGAAGACCGTCCCCGTGGGCCCGGCCGGCCGCCCGGCCCGGATCCCCGGCCCGTCTCGCCCGCGGCCACCGCGTCGTCGGCCGCCGCCCCGTCCCGCCGGCTCCCGGCCTCGGCCACCGTGAAGAAGGCGATCGTCCGGGCCAGCTGCTCCGCCTGGCCCGACAGCTCCTCCGCCATGCCGGCCATCTCCTCGCTCGCGCTGGCGTTCTGCTGGATCACCGTGTCGAGCTGCCCCATCGCCTTGGCGACCTGCGCCACCCCCGAATCCTGCTCCGCGGAGGCGTTGGCGATATCCCGCACCAGGTCGCTGGTCTTCCTGATGTCCGGCACGATGCCCTCGATGATCTCGCCCGCCTTGGAGGCCGCGCCCACGGTGTTTCGGGACAGCTCCCCGATCTCGCCCGCGGCCTTCTGGCTCCGCTCCGCGAGCTTGCGCACCTCGCTGGCGACCACCGCGAAACCCTTGCCCGACTCCCCGGCCCGCGCCGCCTCGATGGCCGCGTTCAGGGCCAGGAGGTTGGTCTGCCGGGCGATCTCGTCGATGATGGAAATCCGGCGCGCGATTTCGTTCATCGCGCCGACGGCCTCGGCCACGGACCGGCCACCGGCCTCCGCGTCTACCGCTGACTTCCGGGCCATGCCCTCGGTCTCCCGGGAGCTGTCGGCGTTCTGCCGCACCGAGGCGGCCATCTCCTCCACGGAGGCGGCGACCTCCTCGGTGGAGGCGGCCTGCTCGGTGGCCCCCTCCGAGAGGAGTTGTGCGGTGTCGGAGATCTGCCGGCTGCCCCCGCGGACGTTGTCGGCGGCGGACCTGACCTCCCGCATGACCTCCTTGAGCCGGTCCCGCATGTCCCGCAGGGACTCGGCCAGCATCCCGATCTCGTCCTTCCGGACGACGGCCAGGTCCGCCGTCAGGTCTCCGCCGGCGAGCCTTCCGGCGAAGCGGACCCCCAGCGCCATCGGCACGGTGATGCCGCGGCTCAGGACGACCCCCAGCGCGAGCGCCAGCGCGACGGCCGCCGCCATGGCCCCGAGGCTGACCCGCGTCAGCGTGGCGGCCAGGGCCGTGTAGGTCCTGATCATCGTGTTCGTGTTGGCCAGGTTGTTGGACGTGAGCTCGTCGCAGGTGGCCCCGAGCTTGTCGGAGACCGGAACCATCCGGGCGACGAGCCGCCGGTACTCCTCGTACAGCGCCGCCTTCGCGCCGGCGCCGGAGGCCGCGTCGATGCGGGCGACCAGCGCGTCGATTTCGACGTAGATGTCCCGCCAGGCCCTATATTCCCCTTGCGCGGCGGCCAACAAGGTCCGGCCCCGCTCCGACTGGCGCGGAATCGCCAGGAAGGCGGTCCAGGCCGCGTCGACCTTCGTCCAGCTTTTTTGCCGGCCCTCCAGGACGGCGCGGACGCCCGCCCCGCCGTCCTCCCGCGTCTCGAAGGAGAAGACCTCCATGGTCTGGGCGCGGATCGCCATCCGTTCCCGGTTGAGCGCCGCCAGGGACTGGAGGTCGGGAATGCGGTTGTCCCCGACGTTGCGCAGGTAGCCGGACAGCTGGTTTATGGCGGTGAAGCCGAGGATGCCGAGGGCGAGCGTGATCAGGGCGATGAGGCAAAAACCGCCGATGAGCTTGACGCCGAGTTTCAGGTTTTTCATGATGTCCCCCGTCGTGGGTGGAGATTTTTACAGCCAGAAAGATGATTTTTCTGGAGCTTGTATAGGAATTATATGTTTTGAAACCGGGCCGGAAAGAGACAACAACTGAAATATCAGTCACCGATAACTGCGTCGCCGAAGCACAAACCCACTGCGGCGCCGGCCGCCGGCATCGGCGCGCCAGGCGGGCGTCCCCCCGCCGCT
>JAEUJG010000581.1 GCA_016794765.1 Spirochaetaceae bacterium
CGGATGAAGGCGCCGACGTCGGTCTTCTGGCGGAGGAGGCTGTTCGTGAGGTTCTCGAGGTCGTTGACGCCGCGCTGGATGTGGCCCATGAGGTGGCCGTACATGTTGACGACGGACTTCTCGATCTCGCCCGTGTTGAACTTGTCCGCGCCGCCGACCTGGTCGAGGAGCTCGGCGATCTCCTTCGGGGTGTAGCGGGCCAGGCCCTTCATCTCTTCCTTGTCGATGAAGTTGCGGACCTTCTTCACCATCTCGTCTTCGGTGGTGACCATGAAGCGGTTGAACATGTTCTGGTAGTTCTGGTTGAAGTAGTTGTACAACTTCTCCTTCATACCGCCCATGACGTCCAGCCGTTCGAGAACCTCCTTGGGGAGGCGAGCGTTCATGTGGTGGAGGACTTTATTGGTCTCCTCCTCGAGGAGCTGGTTGACCTCCCGCTGCTGGTCGCGGCCCTCCTGGGCCAACGAGTTGCGGGAACCGACGGCACTCGGCTTCTCGGGGTGGAATACATTAGGACTCTTCGGTAGATCTATCGCGCCCATACGATCTCCTTTAGCTGGATACAATTTCTTACGTTATAGTATCGAAAGGCCGAGAAACTTGTAAAGGGCGAAATAATATTTTCGTCACGACTTTTTTGCATAATATGGTAGAATATGATCGAGCGAGGGCACGAGCAGGTCTTCGGGCCCGAAAGGAAGCGCGTTCCATGCCGAAACGACGTACTCCAAAGCCAGCTCAGCGCCGAAAACCGCGCCGATTCGCCCTCTTCGCCCTCCTGGCGTGCCTTTGCGCCGCCGCGGCGAGCGGCGCCGCCGTCGAAACCAGGGAAAGTTCCATCGACATCGTGTTGCTCGTGGACAAATCGCTTTCCATGCGGGACGCGATAGGCGCCGCGACCCGCTATCTCGCGGGGGAGGTCGTCGGCCCCCTCGTCATGCCGGGCGACCGCCTCATCATTGAAGTCTTCTACGGAAAGACCGAGCGGCTCTTCGCCGGAACGATCCGTGCCGAGGAGGACAAGGCCAGGGCCATCGCGAGCCTCAGGGCCCTCGTCGGCGACGGCCGCTTTACCGACATCGGAGGAGTCCTTGACCGGGCTTCCTTCGATTTGGCGGAGCTTGGGGAGCCCAACCGGCCCAAATACGTCCTCCTCGTCACCGACGAACGCCAGGAAACCCCCTGGGGGACCAAGTATTACGCGGCCGACTACAAGCTCAAGCATCCCTCCCTCGAATACGTGAAAAAACTCGATCTCGGTTCTTTCAGGGCGATCACGGTCGGCCTGGGCGTCGGCGCCAAGGTCGACGCCGCAGCCCCCGGCATCATGCGCCTCCTCGAGGAAATGCCCGAACGTTCGAGCGCGGACTTCCCCGAGTTGCCCGCGGGCAGCGACGGCAGCCTTTCGGGCGCGGCCGCCGCCGACGCCTGGATGGCGGCCGCCGGTCCGGGAGCCGGCAAGGAGGGCGAGGCCGACCGGAAAGCCGCCTCAGGAGGGACGAGCGGCCCCGGGAAGGAAGGAAAGGGGGAAACATCCCCCTTCGGCACCCTCCTTATCGTCTTTTTAGGCGTCGCCGTGCTTGCGGCCGCTCTCCTCGCGGCATTAAAATTAGCGAAGAAGCGCCGACCCGGCGAGGAGCCGAATGACCATTGAGGATGCGGCCGAATTTCTCAAGGCCCACGACGATTACCTGATCACTCCCCATGACGGTCCCGACGCCGACGGCCTCGGGGCCGCCTACGCGCTCGCCCTCGCGCTGGCCTCCATCGGGAAGCGCGCGATTCCGATCCTCGGCGAGGAGCCCCCGGCGAAGTACCGCTTCATGGACCAGCGCGGGCTGTTCTTCAACCTCGGCAAGGGCGACCCCCTCCCCTTCGACCCCTCGATCGCCACCTTCATCGTCGTGGACACCCACGACCTCGGCTACCTGGGCGAGCGGATCGAGGCGGTCATGGAGGAGCGCAAGGATCTCCTCGTCATCGACCACCACGAGGCCAAAACCGCCGCGAAACCCTTCCAGTGCCTCGATTCGAGCGCCTCGAGCACCTGCGAGCTCGTCTACCGCCTCGCCCTCCTCCTCGGGGCGGACTTTCCCTCCGACGCGGCCGAGGCGATCTTCTGCGGCCTGGTCTACGACACCGGCTCCTTCGCCTACCCCAAGACGGGCTCCGGCACCTTCGCCTGCGCCCTGGCCCTCGTCGAAAAAGGGGTCAAGCCCTACGTCATCCACAACAGGATGTACGAATCCGCCTCCATCGGCGTCCTCATCCTCCAGAAGATGGTGCTCTCGTCCCTCGAACTCCGACTCGAAAACCGCGTCGCGATCCAGACCCTGCGCCGCTCCGACCTCGCCGCGTCGGGGGCTTCCTACGAAGACGCCGAGGACCTCATCAACCTGCCGCTGCGGGGACGCACCGTGGAGGTTTCCCTCCTCTTCAAGGAAAACCTCGAGGGCAAGCTCCGCTGTTCCCTCAGGTCCAAGGGTCTCGTAAACGTCGCGCACATCGCGCAGACCTTCGGCGGCGGCGGCCACAAGACCGCGGCGGGCTTCACCTGCGACCGCCCCCTTGATAGCATGAAAGAGGCCGTGCTAGAAAACATAGTCCGGTCCTTCGACGAGAGCGCGGCCCGCCCGCGCTGATCCTTCGGCGGCCAAGCCGCCGCCCCGGGGCGGCCGCGACCAGGCCCCTGCCCCGCCAACCCCCTCGAGGTTCCATGAAAAAGCTCGTCCAAGCGGTCTTCCTGATGTTCTGCGCGATCGCCCTCGGCGTCGCGGTCTACTATTTCCTCCGCACCCGCTCGGGAGCCGCGGAGGCCTCTCGGCCCGTCGCGACCCGCCAGGTCGAAGTCGGTCCCGCGGCCTCCCCCGAGGAGCGGGAAGCCCTCGCCGAGCGCGAGGCGACGACGAACCGCATCACCGCCCTTCCGAACGAGGTCGTCCTCGACGTCAACTCGGTCAACCTCGACCAGGACGAGGGGGACGAGCAGATCCTCATCGTCCGCAAGACCGACAAGCCCGAGGGCCGGCTCTCCCTCGTCGTGGCGGACTACCTGCCCCAGCGGAGGAGCTGGGTGCGCGCCTGGGAAGGCGAAACCCTGGCGACAAAACTCACGACGCTCTCCCTCCAGGTGCGTGACCTCATCGGCGACCATACCCTGAGCATCGTCGCGACCGGCATGGACGACGCGAACGCCCAATCCCTGACGGTCTTCCGCCGCATACCGGGCCCCGACCCCAACACGCTCTCCTACCAGCGGATCGCCGGCATTTCCGCCGATTCCGTCCTCGTGGAGCAGCTCGAGCGCACCGAGGGCTACCAGCTCGGCCAGACCAACGGCACGAGCTGGCCCATCGTCGCCTTCCGGCACGACGCCGAGTCCAAGAACCTCCTCGACCAGGTCAAGACGACCTACATCTGGGACTTCAAGCGCTCCGCCTACGTCGAGGCGGGCAGCGAAAGGATCACGGGCGCCGAGGTCGAACGGAGCAAGGCCGCGAAGATCCTGACCGGCAGGGCCGAGGATTTCGAACGCTTCCTCTCCGGCGTGTGGTACGACGCCGCCACCGATCCCGCCTCGGCCGGCGCGCGACTTCTCCTTTTCAACAAGGAAACCGCCTCCATCACCTTCTACTCGGCCGAAGCGCAAGAGGGCTTCGTGTGGAACGAGTCCCACCCCACGAGCTACGGCCTCTACATCGGCTGCCAGAACGAGTCCGTGACGAACCTGCGCAGGCTCCTCGACATCGAGCTTACGGGCGCCGAGAGCATCTCGGTTCGGGTCTTCGAGGACCTGAAAATGAAGGTCGACGCGGAGGACCGCTGGGACGGCACCTACCGCAAGCTCCAGCAGTCCATCGCCGGCAAGCCCGGCGCCCCCGCCCGGCGCGAGGCGCCGGTCAAGATGGAGGGACTGTTTCGCGGGGCGGACGGCGCCGAGCTGCTTCTTGAAGGCAATCGTTTTACGCTGACCTCGGGCGGCAAGACCGAGCGCGGCGGCTTCCTAGCCTACACGATCGGGCCGGACCTCGCGGTGGAACTGGTCGCCCTCAAGGACAACGGCCTCGTATCCTCGCGGCGCGTCTATCGCGCGCTGTTCACCGAGACGCGGAAAGCGAGGACAATCGT
>JAEUJG010000596.1 GCA_016794765.1 Spirochaetaceae bacterium
CAGGGGGAACGCGCCATCCTCGAAACCTGCCTCTCCTCCTTCGGGGCGCGGCGCCTCGCCGCCGAGGGCGTCGCCTTCGCGCGCTATCCCTTCGCCCACCTCGTGGAGGCGGCCGACGACATCTGCTACCTCGTCATCGACCTGGAGGACGCGGTCCGACTCGGCATCATCCGCCTGGCGGAGGTCGAGGCGGAGCTGGAATCGGTCGTGCGCGACGATCCCGAGCGCGACGGCGTCCTGACCCCGCCCCGCGGCGACGAGGGGGAGCGCGTCGCCTACCTCCGGGCCAAGGCGATCAACAGCCTCATCTTCCAGAGCGCGGCCGTCTTCGCCCGGCGGCGCGCGGAGATCCTCGCGGGCGCCTACGCCTCGAGCCTCACCGACGAGATCCCGAGCGCCCCCGCCCTCGAGGTGATAGAGCGCATAACGCGCGAAAAGCTGTACCGGCACCGCCCCGTCCTGGAGATCGAGGCGGCCGGCTTCGAGGTCGTCGGCGGCCTCCTCGAGCTCTTCGTGGAGGCCGCCGCCGGACGTTCCGGGCCGCGGGGGCGCATGATCCTCGACCTCTTCCCAGAGATCCGGGCGGACGGTGGCGTGTCCCGCTACGATTCCCTCCGGAGGATAACGGACTACGTCGCGGGAATGACGGATTCCTTCGCCATCTCCACCTACCGACGGCTCCGCGGCTACGAGTTGCCCAAGCTCTACTGAAAAGCCGCGACCCTTCAGCCGGAGCGCGGGCCGCCGGGCGGGCCGGGCGTGGATGCGGTATACTAAGGGCATGGCGACGCGACGGTCCCGGCGGCTTTCCCCACCCCTCATGGCCTTTCTGGCCTTCCTGGCGGCGATGGCCATCGGTTCCTCCTGTTCGCTTTTCGGCATGGACGCCTCGGGGAGAGCCGGCCCGCGCCACGTCTTTCTCTTCATCGGTGACGGCATGAGCTACGGTTCCGAGGTGGCCGCCTCGCGGTATCTTTACGGCGCCGACGAGGGCCTCGCCTGGCACGTCTTTCCCTTCCGGGCCTGGGCCGCCACCTGGGACGCGAGCGCCTACGACCTGTTCGCGGCGGATGCCTCAGCCCCCGTCTTCGCCGAAGACTCCTTCGACCCGCTCCTCGGCTACGATCCGGCGCGGGGCGGCGACGAGCCCTGGCCCCTCGGCCCGGACGCGCGCGCCTACCTCCTTCGCGCGGCGACGGATTCCGCCTCCGCCGCCACGGCGATCGCGACGGGCCTCAAGACGGAGAACGGCAACATCGCCTGGGCCCGCGGCGATCCCGCCGGGGGCGCCCTCGTCACGATCGCGGAGTCGGCGCGCTCGCGCCTCGGTTCCGCCGTCGGCATCGTCAGCACGGTACCCTTCAACCACGCGACTCCCGCCGCCTTCTCCGCGCATTCGCCCCGGCGCGACTCCTACGCCGGCATCGCCGCGGAGATACTCGGTTCGACCAGGCCCGACGTCCTCGTCGGCGGCGGGCACCCCGCCTGGAACGCGACCTATTTCAGCTCGGAGGCCTTGGCCGACCTGAAGGCCTCCGGCGCCTGGACCGTGGTCGAACGCGCGGCCGGCCTGGACGGCGGCGACAGCCTGGCGGCGGCCGCCGCCGCCCTCGGCGCGGGGGGGCGGCTCTTCGGCCTTTTCGGCGGCGGGGACGGCGCCTTCGAGGCGCCGATTCCCCTGGACAACCCAGGCGCCCCGGCCTTCGTCGCGGAGCCGGAGAATCCCAGCCTCGCGGAAGCCGTGGCCGCGGCGATCGACGCGCTGGCCCGCGACCCCGACGGCTTCCTCCTCGTCGCCGAGCAAGGCGACGTCGATTGGGCCAACCACGCGAACGATTTCCCGCGGATGCTCGGGGCGATCGCATCGCTCGACGCCGCGGTCAGGACCGTCGTCGACTTCGTTGACCGGCCGGGAGACGGGATCGACTGGGGCAACAGCCTCCTCGTCGTGACCGCCGACCACGGGACGGGCCTCCTTCGCTTCGACACGGCTTCGGCGATCGGCAAGGGAGCCCTGCCTTCCTCCCGGACCGGCGCGGTCTACTCCTATCCCGGCGGGACGGTTTCGTACAATGCGACATCGCACCAAAACGAACTCGTTGGCTTCGCGGCGCGCGGCGACGCGGCGGTGTCGTCCTTCGGCGACCTCCTCGGCGCCGGACGCCCCGGCACCCGCATCCTCGACAACACCGACATTTACCGGGGCCTGGCCGACTTTCTCGGCCTCCGCTGAGATCCGCGCCCGCGAGGCGCCCCAGGAGCGTCCCGGGGCGCGGTCGCGTTGGGCGGGGCGCGGGCGCGGCAGGCGCGGCGTGGGCGCGGAGCGCGGGTGCGGAGACGAAAAAGCCGCCCCCTCGCGGGGGCGGCCCGGCTCGCCGTTAGGCGGAGTTTTCGCTAGAGCGCGGTGCGGATGGAGCCGCGGTCGAGGAGGCGGCTCAAGGTCGCCGCAGGATCCTTGGACTTGCCGAGGAGGATCATCGCCGCGATGATGTAGGGCTTGTAGCTCGCCTCGCGGTAGGTGTCGTCGCGGTAGCGGTCGAAGACGCTCGCGGCGACCTCGCCGGCCTTGCAGGAGACGTCGGTGATGTCCGCGGGGAGGCAGTGCATGTAGAGCGCCTTGCCGCCCTTCGTGAGCTTCATCTTCGCCTCGGTGCACTCCCAGTCCTTGAACTTCGCGTTGTTCTCCAGGCACTTCTTCTCGAGGTCCTTGAGGCCGGCCTGGTCGTTCGCGTGGAGGAGGGGGACGCGCTGCTGCATCACGTTGAAGGGCGCCCAGCTCTTCGGGTAGACGATGTCCGCGTCCTTGAAGGCCTCGTCCATCGAGTTGACGTGCTTGAAGGAACCGCCGGATTCCTTGGCCTGGCGCTTGGAGAGCTCGACGACCTCGGGGATGAGGTCGTAGCCCTCGGGGTGGGCGAGTGTGATGTCCATGCCGAGGCGGCTCGCGAGGCCGATGATGCCCTGGGGCACCGAGAGGGGCTTGCCGTAGGAGGGCGAGTAGGCCCAGGTCATCGCGATCTTCTTGCCCTTGAGCTTGTCGAGGCCGCCGAAGTAGTGGGAGAGGTGGAGGAAGTCGGCCATCGACTGGGTCGGGTGGTCGATGTCGGACTGGAGGTTGACGACCGTCGGGCGGTCTGGGAGGACGCCGGCGGCGACGCCCTCGTCCAGGGCCTTGCCGACCTCGCGCTGGTACTTGTCGCCCTCGCCGAGGTACATGTCGTCGCGGATGCCGATCGCCTCGGAGAGGAAGCTGATCATGTTCGCGGTTTCGCGCACCGTCTCGCCGTGCGCGATCTGGCTCTTGCCCTCGTCCAGGTCCTGGACGTAGAGGCCGAGGAGGTCGCAGGCGGAGGAGTAGGAGAAGCGCGTGCGGGTGGAGTTGTCGCGGAAATTGGAGACGGCGATGCCGGAGTCCCAGATCTTGGGGCTGATGTTGGCGTCGCGCATCGCGCGGAGCGCGTCCGCCACGATGAAGGTGGCGTCGAGCTCGTCGCGGGACTTCTCCCAGGTGAGGAGGAAGTCCTTCCGGTACATGTCGATCTTCTTGCCCTTGAGTCCCTCGATGAGCTTGCGTATCTCGTTCGCGTTCATGAAAATCCTCCGTTCCGTGTCTTCGATGATAAGCGGCGCCCGGGGCGCCGCCGCGGTTACAGTTTTCCGAGGGCGCGCAGCACGCGCTCGGGGGTGAAGGGCCATTCGCGGCACCAGGCGCCAACGGCGTCGTGGATGGCGATGGCGATGGCCGGCGCGGCCCCGTTGACGGCGATCTCCGAGATCGACTTGCCGCCGAAGGGCCCGACCTCGTCCTCCACCGGGACGAGCTCGACCCGGAAGTCCTCGGGGACCTCGTAGATCGAGGGGATCTTGTAGTCGAGGAAGCGCGGGTTCCGGCAGCGGCCCTCGCCGTCGTAGACCATCTCCTCATAGAGCGAGTGGCCGATGGCCTTGAGGCAGCCGCCGAAGATCTGTCCCTTCGCGAGGGCCGGATTGATGGGAGTCCCGCAGTCCTGGTAGGCGTGGTAGCGCCTGACCTTCACCTCGCCGGAGCGCGCGTTGACCGCGAGCTCCACGAAGTGCGCGCCGTAGGGGAAGGCCGCGTGGTCCGTCTTGAAGCAGGCCTGGCCCGTGAGCTCGCCGTGGCCCTCGCCCTGCGTCGCCATGTGGGCGAGCTTGGCGAAGCTGATCGAGCCGTTCTTGCCCACGACCTTGCCGCCGCGCTCAACGCGGAGGTCGCCGGGCTTCTCGCCTAGGACGGCGGCCGCCGTGGCCAGGATCTTGGCGCGCAGGTCCTCCGCCGCCTTGAGTGCGGCGTTGCCGGAAAAGTAGGTGCCCGAGGAGGCGTAGGCGCCCTTGTCGAAGGGCGTCGTGTCGGTGTCGCCGGAGATGACGGCGACGTCCTCCATCTCGAGGCCGAGGGTTTCGGCCACCGCCTTGGCGGTCACCGTGTCGAGGCCGGTGCCGAGGTCGGCGCCGCCGGAAAGGAGTATGACCGTGCCGTCGGCGAGGAGGCGGACCTCCGCGTTGGCGGCGTCGAGACCGGGGAGGCCCGAGCCCTGCTGGATGATCACCGCGCCGCGGCCGATCTTCCAGTCGGGGTCGCCCGAATCCGGCTTGGGCTCGTCCCAGGAAAGCGACTTCCGGCCGCGGGCGATCATGTCGCCGAGGCCGCATTCGCCGAGCGTGACCGCCTGGCCCTCGCGGCCCTCGCCGAGGCTGCGGAGGATCTCGATCCTGGCGCCCGAGGTCACGCGGTTCTTCTCGATCATCTCGAGCTGGCCGATGCCGAGCTCGGCGGCGAGTTCGGCGAGCGCGGTCTGCAGGGCGAATGAGCCCTTGGGCGCGCCGTAGCCCTGGTAGGCGCCGGCGGGCGAGAGGTTCGTGTAGTAGGACTTGACCTCGAAGCGCGCGTTTTCACAGAGGAGGAGGGGCAGGCTCTTCGAGATGGCGTTCATCGGCACCGTCAGGCAGTGCTGGCCGTAGGGACCGGTGTCCGCGTCGAGCCTCATCAGGATGGCCGTCAGCTTGCCGTCGCGCCTGGCGCCGAGCTTGACCGTGATCTCCATCGCATGGCGCGTGCGGCTCGCGATGAACTCCTGTTCGCGGTTGTAGCGGAAGAAGACGCTCTTGCCCGTGGTCCAAGCCAGATATCCGGCCACGTCCTCGACGACGATGTCTTGCTTGGCGCCGAAGCCTCCGCCGACCCGCTCCTTGACGACGCGGACCTTGTTCTCGGGGATGCCGATCACGCGGGAGACCACGCGCCGCACGTGCCAGGGCACCTGGGTGGAGGCGTGGAGGACGAGCCTGCCGCCGTCCACCTTGGCGAAGACGGAGTGCGGCTCCATGGGCGTGGACTGGACGCGGTTGCCGCGGTATTTCCGCTCGATGACGACGTCCGCCTCCGCGAAGCCCTTTTCGATGTCGCCTATCCCGTCGGCCGCGCTCGCCGCGAGGTTGCGGTGCGGGTCGGCGTGGAGGGGGAACTGGTAGGTGATGGGGTCGTCGCGGCCGTCGCCCTTCGTGGAGGAGCCGGCCGGCGGCTCGCCCACCACGTAGCGGACCTCGCCGGAGTGCACGACGGGCGCGCCGGGCGCCTTGGCCGCGGCGATGGAGAGCACCGGCTCGAGGATTTCATACTCGACCTTGATCGCGGCCAGGGCCGCCTCGGCCTCTTCGGCCGTCTCGGCGAGGACGGCGGCCACGCGGTCGCCGACGTGGCGGACCTTGCGGGAGAACATTCGCTGGTCGTGGGGCGAGGGCTCGGGAAAGCCCTGGCCCGCGGTGGTGTAGACCTTGTCGGGGCAGTTTTCGTGCGTGAGGACGGCCACGACGCCGGGCATCGCGAGGGCCGCGCCCGCGTCGATCGACTTGATCCACGCGTGGGCATGGGGGCTGCCGAGCATCTTGAGGTGGCAGGCGTTCGCCTCGACGCGGTCCTCGACGAAGGCCTTTTCCCCGAGGGCCAGGGCGGCGGCGTCCACCTTCTCTCGGTCCTTGCCGACGTGGCGGAGCTCCGGCTTGAATTCGGGGGCCAGCGCCTCCGAGTAGTCCGGGTCGGCGAGGCGGCGGGAGGCGATGCGCACGGCCGCGTAGAACTGCTCGTAGCCGGTGCAGCGGCACAGGGTGCCGGACAAGGCGTCACGGACTTCCTCGCGCGTGGGATCCTTGGAACGCTCCAGGAGGTCGTGGATCGCGAGGACGACGGCCGGGGTGCAGTAGCCGCATTGGACACAGGCGGCGTCGACGAGGGCGCGTTGCACGACGCCGAGCTTGCGGTCCTTGGAGAAGCGCTCCACCGTGAGGACGGTGGAGCCTTCGGCCTGGGCCGCCAGCACGAGGCAGGAGTTGACGAGGCGGCCGTCCAGGAGCACGGCGCAGAGCCCGCAGGAGCCCTCGCCGTCGCAGCCGTCGCGGACCGAGATGACGCCGCGGCGGTGGAGGAGGGCCTTGAGGCTTTCGCCCGGGGAGGCTTCCCACGAGACGGCCCGGCCGTTGAGTTTGAAGGCTACTTTCATGCCTGTTCCTCCGCGGTAAGGATCGCGTCTGCGACGAGAGAGGCTCCGCGCAGGCGCTTGAAGGCTGCGCCGCCGCGGTGGTCGTCCACCGGCGAGAGAAGGGGCGCCACGAGCGCCTCGATCTCCCCGCGCGGGGGGAGGGCTCCGCCCTCGAAGAGGCGCTCGATCTCGGGGAAGCGGCGCGCGCGGGGCCCGAGGCCTCCCGCCGCCACCGCGAGTCCGCGGATGGAGCCGGGGCCGTCCAGGCGGTAGGAGGCCGCGGCGGTCAGCACCGAGAGGTCGCAGGCGCTCCGCGACCAGCGCGCGAAGGCGGCGCGGCGGCCGGCCTCCACGGGGACGATGACCTCGAGGACGAGTCCGGTCGGGCGCTCGAGCCAGGAGGACAGGGGCAGGGACAGGTGGGCCGCGTCCGGCCTTTCCGCGCAGACGACGCGGGCTTCCAGGGCGAGGAGGGCGGGGATGAGGCTCGAGCAGGACTTGCCCGCGCCGAGATTCCCGCCGACTGTGGCGCGGTTGCGCACGTTGCGGTTGGCCATCGTGGCCGCCGCGGCCTTGAGCGCGGCGGGAAGGGCGGGCGCGTCGACCAGGTCCTGGAAGGTGGCGCCCGCGCCGAGGACGAGCTCCGCGCCGCGGCGTTCGATCTTGGCGCCGAGGAGCCGTCCGACGTCCACGTAGAGCCGGGGAGCGGTCGGTCGGTCGCTGGACAGGAGGAAGGTTCCTCCCGCGATGAAGGCGGCCTCGGGCTTCGCGGCCCGGGCGGCCAGGGCCTCGTCGATGGAGGCCGGCCTCAGGTAGTCGCGTGTCGGCACTTAGGACACTCCTGCCTTTTCAAGGAGGCGCCGGGACGCGAGGTCCGCGTTCCGCCTGATCTCCTCCTCGTCGGCGCCGACGAGGCGCCGATCCCTGACGATGAACTCGCCGTTCGCGATGACGTGCTCGGCGCCGTGGTCGTAGCCGGAGAAGAGGAGGGCGGCCGAGGGGTCGGAGAGGGCGCCGGCGTATTCCATCTTCATGACGTCAAAGAGCGCGAGGTCGGCGATCCAGCCTTCCTCGACGCGGCCGACCTTGTCGTAGCCGAGGACCTTGGCGCCGCCTTCGGTGGCGATGCCCCAGACTTCCTTCGCGGTGACGCCGGCGGAGCCGTAGCGCACGCGCTGGAGGAGGAGGGCCTGCCTGGCCTCGCCGAGCATGTCGGAGCTGTCGTTGGAGGCGGAGCCGTCGACCGCGAGGCCGACGGGGATGCCCCGGTCGAGCATCTCGCGCACCCGGCAAATGCCGGAGCCGAGGCGCATGTTCGAGGAGGGACAGTGGGCGACGCCGGTCTTGGTGCGCGCCAGGAGGTCAAGCTCCTCGTCGTTGAAGAAGATGCCGTGGGCGTACCAGACGTCGGGCCCGACGAAGCCGCAGTCCTCCATCACCTTGAGGGGCCGGCGGCCGAGGGTCTGCACGCAGAAGTCGTCCTCGTCCTTCGTCTCGGCCAGGTGGGTATGAAGCCGCACCCCGTGCCGACGCGCGAGTTCGGCGGCGTCCCGCATCGACTTCTCGGAGACGGAGAAGGGCGAACAGGGAGCCAGGGCGACCTTGCGCATCGCGTCCTCGGCCGGGTCGTGGAACTTGCGGATCGTCTCCTCGCAGTGCGCCAGGATGAAGTCCTCGTCCTGGACGACCGAATCCGGCGGGAGGCCGCCGTCCTTGCGGGAGCGGGACATGGAACCGCGGGTCGGCGCGAAGCGGAGGCCGATTTTCGCCGCCGCCTCGAACTGGAGCTTCGGGATGTCGTCCTTGAAGCCGCGCGGGTAGAGGTAGTGGTGGTCGGTGGAGAGCGTGCAGCCGGTCTTGGCGAGTTCGGCCATCGCGAGCATGCTCGACCAGTACACGGCCTCCTCGTCCACGCCCTTCCAGACCTCGTAGAGGTAGACGAGCCAGTCGAAGAGCTTCGCGTCCTGGACGGCCGGGACGTTGCGCGTGAGGGTCTGGTAGAAATGGTGGTGCGTATTGACGAGTCCCGGCGCCACGACGAGGCCCGAGGCGTCGATCGTCTCGGCGCCTTCCGGCGCCTTGAGGCCCTTGGCGATCCGCGTTATGCGGTTCTTTTCGACAAGGACGTCGACCCCCGCGAGGTCGGCCCCGCCGGGCCGGACCACGCGGAGGCAATCCTTGAGGAGGATCACCGCAGCACCTCCCGGTTGAAGTCTTCGATCATGCCGTCGAGGGCGCCGAGCTCGGAGCGGAGGCCGCCCCAGTAGCCGCGGTAGTCGTCCCACTGGGCGCGGAGCTCCGCGACGTCCTTGCCGAGCTGCTCGACCCAGGTGAAGTACTTGAGCTGGTGGACGCGGCGCTTGTCCACCTGCGACAGCTCGAGCACGTGGTC
>JAEUJG010000619.1 GCA_016794765.1 Spirochaetaceae bacterium
GACCTCATCATCGTCAACTCCTGCGGCTTCATCGAGTCGGCCAAGAAGGAGTCGCTGGACGCAGTGCTGGACTGGAAGTCCCGCTACCCCGGCAAGCGCGTCCTCCTGGCCGGCTGCCTTTCGCAGCGTTATGCGAACGAGCTGGCCGAGGGCCTGCCCGAGGCGGACGGCATCGTCGGCAACGCGGACCTCGCCGCCGTCACCGTCGCCGCGGAGGCCGTGATGGCCGGCGGGCGCCCGGTCCTCCTGCCCGAGGCCGCGCCCTCCATCGGCACCTTCCGCCGGGGCCGCCTCTTCGACTTCGCCGGCACCGCCCACGTCAAGGTCACGGAAGGCTGCTCCAACAACTGCAGCTACTGCGCCATACCGATCATCCGCGGCGGCCTCCATTCCCGCCCCGTCGCCGAGGCGGCGGCAGAGTGCCGCGAGCTCGTCGGACGCGGCATCCGCGAGCTCGTCCTCGTCGGCCAGGACCTCGGCGCCTACGGCCGGGACCTCGGCCCCGGCTCGGCCCAGGCCCTGCCCGAACTCCTCGCCGCCGTGTCCGACATTCCCGGCGATTTCCGCGTGCGCACGCTCTACATCCACCCGGACAACTTCCCGCGCGGCGTCCTTCCCCTCATGAAGGCCGACCCGCGGCTCCTTCCCTACTTCGACCTCCCCTTCCAGCACGCCTCGCCGAGGATCCTCCGCGCGATGAACCGCCGGGGGAGCGCCGAGGCCTATCTCGAGCTCCTCGCGGAAATCCGCGAAAGCCTGCCCGACGCCGTGCTCCGCTCCACCTTCCTCCTCGGCTTCCCGGGCGAGGACGACGGGGATTTCGCCGTCCTCCGCGGCTTCCAGGAGAGCGCCCGCCTGGATTGGCTCGGCGCCTTCGCCTACTCCCGCGAGGAGGGCACCGCCGCCTTCGCCATGAAGGGCCGCGTCCCCAGGAAGACCGTGGAGGAGCGCAAGCGCCAGGTCGAGGAGGCGCAGGTCCGCATAACCGCCGAGCGGCTCGCCCGCTTCGTCGGCCGCGAGCTCGAGGTCCTCGTCGAGGAGCCGGTGCTCGGCGCCGAGGACGGCGCGGAGGAGCTCTCCCTCGGCCGCGCCTGGCTCCAGGCCCCCGAGGTCGACGGCCTCACGGTCCTGCGCGGCGCCTACGCCGCCGGCCAGGTCGTCCGCGCCCGGGTCCTTTCGGTGAACGGCGTCGACCTCGACGCCGCGCCCTTCGCGGCCCGGACCGGGGCCTAGCGCCGTGGCCGCCGAGGGCGCCGCGGGCCTGCCCCCCTACCTGGCGGCCCTCAATCCCGAACAGCTCGCCGCCGTCCGCCACGAGGGCGCGCCCCTCCTCATCCTGGCGGGCGCCGGCTCCGGCAAGACGCGGGTCATCACGACGAAGATCGCCTGGCTCGTCCGCGAGCGGGGCTTCGCGCCCGAGTCCATCCTGGCGGTCACCTTCACCAACAAGGCCGCGCGCGAGATGCGCGAACGGGCCGCCTCCGTCGAGCCCGCCTGCGAACGCGCCGTCATCAGGACCTTCCACTCCTTCGGCGCCTGGTTCCTCCGGCGCAACGCCGCGGCCGCCGGGCTCGACCCGAACTTCACGATCTACGACGACGACGACCAGGCTACCCTCCTCCACGGCGCCCTGCCCCAGTACGACCGGAACGAGTGCCGGCGACTGGTCCAGTCCATCTCGCGCGCCAAGGACTACGGCCTCAAGCCCGATTCGCCCGACCTCTCGCGCGCCTTCTCCGATCCCGCGCTCCGCCGCGTCTACGCGCTCTACCAGGAGAAGCTCAGAGCGACGGGCAACGTCGACTTCGGCGACCTCATCCGCCTGCCCGCGAAGCTCCTCAGGGAGGACGAGGCGATCCGGCGCCGCACTCGCCAACGCTTCCGCGTCATCCTCGTCGACGAGTACCAGGACTCCAACGTCGCCCAGTTCGAGCTCCTCAAGCTCCTCGCCGGCTCCGCCGCCGCGCCGGCCGAAGGCGGCGGGCAGGGCGGCGCCTTCGCGATGCCGCCACCCGCCTACGTCTGCGTCGTCGGCGACGACGACCAGTCGATCTACCGCTTCCGCGGCGCCGAGGTCAAGAACATCCTCTCCTTCCCGGAGATCTTCCCCGGCACGGAGATCGTGCGCCTGGAACGCAACTACCGCTCCTACCAGAGCATCCTCGACGTGGCGGGCGACGTGGTGTCGCGCAACGCGGGCCGGCTCGGCAAGAACCTCCGCGCCGAGCGCGCGGGCGGGAAGCTCCCGCGGCTCTCCCTCCTCGAGGACCAGGACGAGGAGACGCGCTGCTGCGCCGACCTCTGCAAGGCGCGCGTGGACTCCGGCGGCAAGTGGGGCGACGTCGCCATCCTCTACCGCACCAACGCCCAGTCGCTCTCCTTCGAGAAGGAATTCCCCCGCCGCGGCATCCCCTACCGGATCGTCGGCGCCCTCCGCTTCTACGAGCGCGAGGAGGTGAAGGACCTCCTGGCCTACCTGGCCCTCATCCTGAACGGCCGCGACGAGGTCGCCTTCAAGCGCGTCGTCAACAAGCCGAGCCGCGGCATCGGCGACACGAGCGTGGAGATCCTCGTCGAGGCCGCCGCGGCCCGGGACGGCGACCTCCTCGCCGCCGCGGCCGGGGAGGCCGACAAGCTCCGCGGCCGCGCCAAGTCGGGCCTCCGCGAGTTCCTCTCCGTCGTGAAGGAGCTCCGCGCCCTCCTCGGGACCGCCGCCCCCGCGCCGGCCGAAGGGGACGCGTTGGCCGACAGCCCGCCGCCCGACGCGCGGGACCGGCGCAAGGCCGGCAGGAAGCCTTCGGGCGAGGGCAGCCTCGCCGACGTGGTCGAGCGCCTCGCGCGCGACTCGGGCCTCCTCGAGTTCCACCGCGGCCAGGACGAGGTCTCCGGCACGCAGAAGGCCTCGAACATCGACGAGCTCGTCAACGCGGCGACCCTCTATCCCGCCAGCGTCGAGGGCCTCGCGGAGTTCCTGGAGACGATCGAGCTCGACCGCACCCTCACCGCCGAGGAGTCCACGGCCGACGCCGTCACCCTCATCACGATGCACAACACCAAGGGCCTCGAGTTCCCCGTGGTCGTCGCCACCGGCCTCGAGCAGGGGCTCTTCCCCCGCGACGACGACGAGGACGAGGAGCTCGAGGAACAGCGCCGCCTCTTCTACGTCGCGATCACCCGCGCCAAGGACGAGCTCCACCTCACCGCCTGCCGCTGGCGGCGCATCCACGGGCGGCTCTTCGAGACCCTGCCTTCGCGCTTCCTCTCCGAGATCGGCGCCGGCAAGATCGAGTTCGCCGGCTCCCGGGCCGGCGCCTCCGGCGCGCGCGCCGCTTCCGGCGGCGCGGCGGGCGGCGCGGCGGGCGGAGCCGTCCCGCGGACCCAGGGCTACGGCTATGGAGCCGCGGGCCGCCAAGGCCGCGCCGCGGAGTCCGCCGCCGGCGCCTCGCCACGCTCTCCCGGCGCGCCCCGGCAGGGCTCGGCCGCGGCGAGTCCCTGGCGGGCCGGCCAGGCCGTCTACCACGACGACTATGGCGCCGGCGTGATCCTCAAGGTGACGCCGACACCGAGCTCGGGCCCCCTCGTCGTGGTCCGCTTCGAGACCGGCAAGCAGGCGCAGT
>JAEUJG010000643.1 GCA_016794765.1 Spirochaetaceae bacterium
CGAAGCGCGCTCCGGGGAGCGGCGGGACGACGGGTGGCGGGGGGAACGGCGACCGCGCCCGCGCGGTCCCGTTCCTCCCGCCAGGCCCCTCGCCTGAGCGCAAGGCGCTCAGGCGGCGCCGAAGCCGAAGGCTTCGGCGACACGGGTGGAGAAGGTCCATCGCCGCGCCTGTTCCACCCAACGCTTCCCGCCCAGGCGCGCCGGGCGCTCCCCCCTTCCCCGCCTAGACGTCCCAGATCTCGCGGAAGGCGTGCTCCTTTTCGCAGTACTTGCAGACGAAGGTTGTCGCGGACTCGCCGGCGGCGGGCGCCTTGCGGAGGAACTCGGGGCTCAGGCCCTCCTGGTGGGCGGGCGCGGAGACGCAGGCCGGGTTCTTGCAGGAGATCTCGTCGAAGGAGTAGATGCGCGGCGGCATCTGGAGGCGGTACTTCTTGACGACGCGGTGGCCGCGGATCAGGTTCAGGGTGCAGCCCGGCGCGATGGCGGCGAGCTTCTTGAGGTCGCGCTCGCCGAAGCTCGTCACGTCCGGCAGGGAGATGATGCCCTTGAAGTCGCCGGAGTTCGTGTGGTACACGCCGTGGCTCGAGCGCACGTTGAGCGACAGGATGCGGCGGGCCGCGTCCACGTAGTCCCAGATCTCCCCGATCGGGCGGCCGGAGGCGATGTGGTCGATGACGATGCCCTCCTCCACGGGCTTGATGCCGACCTTGTACTCGGGCTTGGAGTGGAGCTCGACGGGCGCCTCCTTCACGAAGTCGTCCTCGTAACTTTCGGGCGCATAACGCGCTCCTTGGTAGTCGGCGCCGAGGAGGCCGGAGACCATGCCGAGGAGGACGATGCGGGTCCAGTAGCCGTTGGCCGACTGGGCGTCCCAGCCGTTGAGCGGCAGCTCGTCCAGGAACTGCGGGTTCGTGGGCTTGGCGCGGTCGCGCGGCAGGGGGTGGTAGAAGCGCGCGCCCTCCGGCAGGCGGCCGAGCTGGTCGCGGCGGAAGGTGAGGGCGCCGCGGAGGGAGTCCGCCTTTTCGAGGACGGCGTCGCCCATCCTCTCGAGCTGGAGGCGGGTGAAGTACCAGATCGGCGCGACCTTGCCGGCGGCGAGGTACTCGTCGATCGACTCGTAGAGCCGGACCTCGTAGCCCTTGCGCCTCATCTTCTCCACGTAGTGCGCGGGCATGCCGAGGAGTTCGGGCGCGACGAGGTCGACCGTGACCTCCTTGTAGATGCCGAGGCCGTCCACCTTGGAGTGCACGGTGCGGCCGTGGTAGAGGTCGCCCGTGAGGGCGAGGTGGATGCGGTCGCGCTTCCAGTCGAGCTGCTCGAGGAAGGAGAACTCGTCCAGGAACTCTTGGGTCGGATGCTCGTGCTTGCCGTCGCCCGCGTTGACGAAGGCGGGGCGGGGCCGGCCGGCCTGCTCGGCGAAGCGGCCGATGGTCCCCTCGAGGCCGCGGCAGACGCCCTCCAGCTTGGAGCGGATGACGAAGGCGGAGTCCTCCGCGTAGCCCGCGAGCATCTTGATGGTGTCGGCTATCGACTCGTTCTTGTTGAAGGAGGAGGTCGCCGCGTCGAAGACGTTGACGCGGGAGCCGAGGAACCCGGCCGCGTTGCGGAAGGACTCGCGCGTGCGGGTCGAATCATCCATGAAGATGAGATAGACCTGGTAGTCCCGCTCGTCGAGGCGGAAGCCGGAGACGTCGCGCCCGGCCAGGGCGGCTTCCTTGAGCTCGCGCGCCTTCCGGTAGAGATAGAGCTGCTCGTCGGCGCCGAGGTCGTTGACGACCGCGACCGTCCTGCCCTTGAAAGGTCCGTTTCTCACCATGCTTCCCTCCTAAAAAAAAGGCGGGCCCTTCCGGCCCGCCGTCATGAACATCAGGGTTTCAATTCCTTGGTCTTCTCGAGCTTGTCCTTGGACAGGACCACGAAGCCGCCGCCCGCGGCCTGGGCGACGAGGCCGCCCGCGGCCTCCGACAGGAAGGTGAAGGGGTTGACCGCGACCGTGGAGCGCGCGGCCTCCTTCAGGTCCGCGCCGAAGCGCGCGAGGACGTAGGCGCCGCCGGAGCCCTTGGCGACCGCGTAGAAGGAGTCGCCGAACTTCCACGCGAGGCTCTCGGGATGGACGTCGGTTTCGCCCATCGCGACGGCCATCAGGCTGGCCTTGTCGAGCTTCACGAGGCGGACGGCGCCCGCGCCGCCCTCCCGGCCGGCGACCGCCACGTAGGCGTCACCGGAGTCCACGACGGAGCGGGCACGGATCGTGTTGAGGGTGGAGGCGCGGATGAGGCGCCCCGAGTCGGCGTCGACGAAGACGACGCGCGCGAAGGGGTAGCCCGAGTCGACCACCTCGAAGAGGAAGACGCCGGCGGCCTCGCCCTTCGCCTTGGCGGCGACCTCCTCCGCGATGGCCGCCTTCTGGTCGGCGCTCACGGCCGCGCGGTCGGCGGCGACCTCCGCCTCCTTGGCGGCGACGGCGGTCTCGGCCTTGGCGGCCTCTTCCTTCTTGGCGGCGGCGGCCGCTTCGGAGTCGGCCGCGGCGGCGGCCTTGGCGGCGGCTTCCTTCTCCGCGGCGGCGACCTCGGCTTCGCGCGTGGCCAGGCTGGCGGACTGCTCGGCGCCGGCGGCGCCGGCCGCGCCGGCCGGTCCGGAGGCGGCCGCGGCGGACTTGTCCGCCTCGAGCTTGGCCCTTTCGGCGGCTGCCGCGTCGGCGGCCTTGTCGGCGGCGGCCTTGTCGGCGGCGGCCTTGGCCTCCGCCTTGGCGGCCTCGTCCTTGGCCGCGCCGAGCTCGGCCTTCTTCTCCACGACCTCGCGCTCCTTCAGGTCCGTCAGGGCCTGGCGGTCGCCGACGCCCTTGCCCGGCTCCTCGCGGAGGGATTCCGTCACCTTCTTGTCGGAGACGGCGCCCGTGTCCACGGCGCCGAGGGAGCCCGGGCGCGCGCCGGCGGAGAGGGGAATTAGGATGCGCGACTTCCCCGGCCACTCGTCGAAGCGCAGGGAGAGGCCGGCGGTCTCCGGCGTGAGTTCCTTGCGGACGACGGCCTTGTAGCGGGCCTCGAGGTACTTCATGTCGCCGCGGTGGACGGCGTTGTAGACGGTGATGAAGGTCGCCAGGGTGTAGGCGTCGCGCTCGGAATAGCCCCAGGCGGCGCCGAGGTAGCCGGCGATGATCCAGCGGAGGTTCCGCACGTGGTCGACCTCGGCGTCCGCGCCGATGACCAGGATGTCGGCGTCCAGGCCCTCCTTCGCCGCGGCGTCCACGGCGCGGATCACCGCGTAGCGGGACAGGGCGCCCGAGCGGCCCGACTGCGGGCCGCGGGCGGCGCCGGCGGCGGGGGCGAAGGGCCGGCCGAGGGAGGAACCGATCTCCTTGATGGAGGCCAGGCTGTCGATGCGCGACTGCGGCCCCTCGTAGTTGACGAAGACGATGGGCTTGTCCCTGGCGGACTCTATCTCGCCGCGGTCCACGGCCAGGCCGGGGGCGGGGCCCGTGGGCGCGGCTGGGGCGGATGGAGCGGCGGGGCCCGCCTGGGCGGCGAGGCCTCCGGAAGCGAGGGCGAGGAGTGCGACGAGGGCGAACGCGGCTGTCCTGGCTTTCACGATGCCTCCTAAGGTTCGTACCACCAATAATATCGCAGGCTAGCGGGAACCGAAAGTCCCGGCGATGCGCCCGAGGGCGCGGGTCGCTCGGCTCCTGACCTCCGAGCCGTAGGGCTTGGAGGCC
>JAEUJG010000644.1 GCA_016794765.1 Spirochaetaceae bacterium
CAGGAGGGGACCGGCGAAGAGGATGGAGGCCCTGACCTTCTTGGCCTCGGCGACCGGCACGTCCGAGCGGACGACCGGACCGGCGTCGACGCGCCAGTCGTTCGGGCCGAGGCGCTCCACCGTCGCGCCGAGGTGCCTGAGGACGTCGAACATGACCTGGACGTCCTCGATCTCCGGGATATTCCTGAGGGTCACCGGTTCCGACGAGAGAAGGGTCGCCGCGATGCAGGGCAGGGCGGCGTTCTTGTTGCCGCTCGCCCGGATCCGACCCTTGACCGGGAATCCGCCCTCGATGACGTACTTGTGCATGCGCCTACTCTACGGAAGAACCCGCGCGAGGTCAACGGACCGCCGGGGCGCGGAGGGCCCAAAACCAAACCGTTCCTTGCGCGAAGGGCGGTTTCCGTACTAGTATGGAAATTCGGGCGGACTAAAAAAACAGCGCGCTCCCGGCGCGCGGCGGCCGCCCACGCAAGAGGTTCCCATGCCCTACAAGCTCGACGGCGCCAAATTCGCCACCATCGAGGAGCTCATCGAAGCCCTCTACCCCCTGTACGCCGACAAGTTGAGCGAGGAAGAGTTCCGCAAGTACGTCGAAGAGCAGGCCGAGAAAACCTGATGCCCAAGGATGCCCCCGGGAGCGCGGAGCGCCGCGGCCTCCGCCATTCGATCCGCACCTTCCTGAATCACATCGCGGGTTACGGGGACATCCTGATGCAGGAGGCCGAGGATTCCGGAGAGGCCGAGCTCTGCGGCATCTACGACCGCATCCGCGGCGGGGCCTTGGAGCTGCGGGAAAGCGCCATTCCCTGCTTCCTGGCCCCCGAAGAGGGCGGCCCGGCGAAAGAGGCCCGCGAAAGTTACGAAAAGCGCGTCTACGCCAGCCTCTTCGACATCATCGCCCTGGTCCAGACCGCGCGGCGCCGCATCCTCGACGGCCATATCCAACGCTTCCTTCCCGACACGGACAAGATCCTCGAGGCAGCCAATTGCATCGTCGAGATCTTCGAGGAGCGGATCGAGGGCGGCCTGCCCTTCGTCGAGCGAGAGGAGGGCGAGCAGGCCTCGCCCTCGGATGAGGCGCAGTTCAGCCTGCCGCCGGCGCCCCGCTCCGGCCGCATCCTCGTCGTCGACGACAACCTCTTCAACCGTGAACTCCTCTCCCGCCACCTTGAACGCCAGGGACACGTCGTCTGCCAGGCTTCCGACGGCACGGAGGCCCTGGCCCTCCTCCGCGAGGCGCCCTTCGACGTCCTCGTCCTCGACGTGATGATGCCGGGCATGAACGGCTACCAACTCCTGGAACGCCTCAAGTCCGACGAAAAGCTCAAGGACCTCTACGTCATCGTCATCTCGGCCCTCGACGACACCAAGAGCATCGCGCGCTGCATCCAGCTCGGCGCCGAGGATTACCTTCCCCGCGAATTCGAGCCCGTCATCCTGAAGGCCCGGATCGAGTCCTGCCTGGAGAAAAAGAGCCTCAAGGACAAGGAACAGCTCTACGTCGCCGCGGTGATGGAGACCGAGCGCCGCCTCCGCGCGGAGCTCCAGGAGGGGGCCGCCTATGTCCGCGGCCTCCTCCCGCCCCGCCTCGACCGCCCCGGCCTCAAGACCGACTGGCTCTTCATCCCCTCCCTGTCCCTGGGAGGCGACGTCTTCGGCTACCACGCCATCGAAGGCGGGCGCCTGGCCCTTTACCTCATCGACGTGAGCGGGCACGG
>JAEUJG010000026.1 GCA_016794765.1 Spirochaetaceae bacterium
CGCGGTGAGGTCGTCCGCGACCGAGGCGCCGCGGACGTGGAAGCGCCAGTCCTCCATGATGTATTGCAGCATCTCGGAGGCGGTGCCGTCCGGCGCCCGGCCGTAGGCGGAGATGAGCCCCTCGGAGCCGAAGGGATGGCCGTCGACGTCGCGCGACTCGAGAAGGCAGTCGGTGTAGGCGAAGAGCGAATCGCCGCTCCCCACCTCGAACTTGAGGGCGCGGTAGGGCGCCTCGATGCCCTCGCGGCCGAGGGGCGGGCCGCGGTAATCGTCCGAAGGCGGCACGACGTAGCTGGCGCGGGCGCGGCCGGCGCGGCGGAAGGCGAGCTCCGGATGGGCCGCGTTGGCGTACTCCACGGAGTTCCCGTCGAAGCGGAGGAAGATCGCGGTCAGGTAGTTCTCGACGGCCGACAGCTCCTTCGAGAGCTCCACGTTCACCTCCTCTATGACGCGGCCCAGGGAATGGCCGCGGAGGGCGCGCGAGTTCCGGTAGAAGACGGAGCGCGCCAGGACGGTGATGAGGCCGGAGGAGACGCCGTGGCCGGACACGTCGCCGACGACGAGCCCCTCGAGCTTGCCCTCGTCCACGTAGAAGTCGTAGAAGTCGCCGGAGACGCCCTGCGCGGGCAGGTAGGCGAAGGCGATGTCCCAGTCGGCCAGGGCGGGCGGGTGCTGGGGAAAGAAGCCCTGCTGGACCTGGACCGCGATGCGCATGTCCTTGGCCGCGACGTCGAGGGCCGACTGGAGGCGCCGGTTGGCGGCGGCCAGGTTCTCGTTGAGCCCGGCCTGCTCCTCCATCGCGTCCGCGAGGGCGGCGGTGCGGTCGCGAACCTTGGCCTCGAGGCCCGCGTTGAGCTCCTCGACCTGGCGGTAGACGCGGGTGAACTGGCTCGCCAGCACGGCCGCCGAGCCCAGGATGAGGAGGAAGCCGCCGTACTTGGCCGCGGTGAAGGCTCCCTTGGAGTTGAAGCCGACGGCGGCGGCGACGGCGGCGAGGAGGACGATCGCGGCCGCGATCGCCACCGTCCAGAAGTTGGAGGCGGAGAGGAAGGCCTTGAGCCGGGCGGCCGGCGGCGCGCCCGCATCGGACCTTCCGGCCGCGCGGAAGGCGTCGCGGAGCGGCAGGACGACGTCGGCCGCGAGGAGGTAGAGCAAGGCCAGGGGGGCGGAAAGCCGCCAGACGAATAGGAGCTGCTCGCCGGCGACGATCGGCGCCAGGAGGGCGAAGAGGAGGCAAACGCCCCCGTAGATCCAGGTGAAGAGCGTCGTGCGGCCCCGGTTGCAGAGGTCGAAGAAGGCGAGGAAGAGGGGGAAGACCAGGAAGATCGACGAAAGCTCGAGTCCCCGGATGATGGCGGTGTCGGACACCACGTCGAAGACGATGTACGACCTCGAGAAGAGGTAGAGGGCGAAGGCCAGGGTCCCGAGGCCGTGGAGCAGGTAGGGCGTGTTCGCCGGCCTGAGCGCGAAGAGGATCACGTGGTAGACGGCGAAGAAGAAGTAGATGCCGATCAGCATGAGGTCGAGGTACTCGGCCTTGAGGGCCAAGAGGCTCTGGTAGTCGCCGATCAGGTAGGGCCCCGTCGAAAAGAGGCCGTTCCGGAAATCCCCGGGGGTGCCGTAGATCGCGATGGCCAGGACGTTCTTGCCTTCCTTCAGGTAGCGCTTGTCCACGGGGACGAGGGCGCCGTGGACGGCCCGCTCCCGCTCGATGCGCCCGTCGCGGGAAAGGTAGACCTCGCTGCGGAGGATGGAGCCGTTGAGGTAGACCTCCCAGTTCCTGCCCACCTCCTGGAGATAGAGGCCGACGCCGCTCGACGACTCGAGGAGTTCGGGCGCCGCGTCGAAGGTGGCGACGATGCAGTACTTGCGCGCGCGCCCGGGAAGGACGTCCCAGAAGCTCCGCTCCGGTTCGCCCGGCAGCTTGAGGTCGCGGATGGAGGCGATCCGCCGCCCGGGATCGGCGGGAAGCCGCGTCCAGGCGGGATCCGCGGGATCGGGTTCGTAGTAGCTCCATTCCAGGCGGAAATCGGAACGGACATGGAGATCGAGCAGGCCGAGGTCGACGACGGAGGCCGCGGACGAAACGGCGCCCGGAGCCGCGCCGGAGGCGGCCTGGGCAAAGGTGGCCGATGCGAAGAGGAGGAGAAGCGCGGCGAAGAGGGCGCGGCGGCGAAGCTTTTCGGTTCTTTCGGTCACGATGATCCCCATGCACGTAATTGGGCCGCGTTGCGCGGCCGACCCGGCCATTGTACATCCCGGGGCCCTGCGAGGAAAGCGTCGGCGCCCGGGGTTCCGCGGGGGCGGAACCCTAGCCGCCGAGCTCCTTGAGCCGATCCCGGATGAGGGCGGCCCGCTCATAATCCTCGCGCTCGATCGCTTCCTCGAGTTCGCGCCGCCAACGCTGGAGCTCGGGCGGCCCCGCCGCGGACACGGTAGCCGCGCCTTCTCCCGAAGAGGCGGCCCCGCCCGGACCCGGGTCCGGGGACTCCCCGAAGGCTTCCGCTTCTTCCGCCTCCTCGGCCTCCCCGTCGCCGTCGCCGGCGGCGGCGGTCATCTTCGTCTGCCCTTCCGTCACGAGGTTCACCGAGATGCCGGCCTCGTCGACGACCGACTCGGCTATGAAGACGGGACAACCGGCGCGGACGGCGATGCCGATGGCGTCGGAGGGACGCGCGTCGACGACCTGCTCCTGCCCCTCGCGGACCAGGACGAGACGGGCGAAGAAGGTGCCTTCCTGGAGGTCGTTGATTTCGATGCGGAGGATGGCCGCGCCGAGCGAGCGGATCAGGGAGACCGCGAGATCATGGGTAAGGGGACGGGGCACGTCCACCCCGCCCATCCCGATGAGGATCGACTGCGTCTCCAGCTGGCCGATGAAGATCGGCACCGCCAGGTCCGAGCCCTTGGGCCGCACGAGGACCACGTTGCCCTGGTCGGTCTGGGCGACGGTCCAGATGTCGGCCTCCACGAAAGTCTCCGAAGACATTCGGCCTCCCACTTGAAGTATAGCCTCGGGCGGCCGCGGCGCAACGGCGCGAGAACGTCTTCCCTAACGGCCGATGATCTCCCGGACACGGCGATACCGTTCCCCGGACGGCCCTTCCGGCCTCTCCGGAGCGCCGGCGGATTCGGGGCCCAGCTCCCCGGCCTTGGCGGGCCTAAACCCGCGAGAACCGCCGGACAGGGCCACGAGGCCCGCCAACAGGACCCCACAGGCGAACACGAAAAAACCTCTTTCGAGGAGATAGCCCAGTGAAGAAATGCGACCGACGAGCTCCCGCCCCTTGGTGAAGTACTCCTCTAGCATCGCGTGCTCCTTGATCGGCGTGATACAGATCAACAAGCACGAAACATGCCAAGAAACGATATTTTCCCAATCAAACCAAACCAACCGAACAATTGCTTACTGATAAACACGATACAGTAAGGCGAAGCGGCTCGCTATCTAGCCTTCGCGGAGGGCTCGTGCACAGGGACCGCAAAACGAAGGGCAATGACGGCCTAAAAACGGGCAAACTTTACCCAACAAAGCATCAGCATCGCCTCAGAATCGCTTGGCTGCGCGCCGGCGTGACGCGGGCCGGCGGCCCGGAGGCCCGGAAGTCCGGCGGCCCCTTAGCCTTCCAGGAGGGGGAAGAGCCCGTCGAGTTCCTGGGGACCCGGATCGGCGGGAACGAGGTCGCCGAGAATGCCGCGCACCGCGGTCACGAGGGCGCGGGCCCGGCGCTCCGCCTCGTCGATGGCGCCGGTGCGGTCGATCATGCCGATCGCCTCCTCCACGGCCGGCGACTCCGGGCCGCCCCTGCGGGCCTCCTCGAAACAGCGCGCGAGGTCGCGCCGAAGCCGCGATTCGCCCTCGCAGGCGAGGATGACCGGCAGGCTTTTCTTTCCCTCGACGATGTCGTCCCCGCGCTTCTTGCCAGGATTGCCGCTGCGGAGGTTCTTCACGTCGTCGAGGATCTGGAAGGCGACGCCCACCGTCTCGAAGGCGGAGCCGAGGGCCAGGGCCTCGGCCGCGGGGGCGCCGGCCGCGAGGGCGCCGAGCTCCGCGCTCGCCCGCGCCAAGACGCCCGTCTTGAGGGCGCACATCGCGAGGTAGTGGTCCACGCCCGGGATGAAGCCGTGGTCCTTGTGCCAGCCGATGTCCATGGCCTGGCCGAGATGGAGGCGGCGCATGTGGAGGGCGTAGCGTTCGTGGAGGAGGAGCTTGAGCTCCGCCGAGCCGGGGAACTCGTCGATGAGGGCCAGGGGGAGGAAGTAGAGGAGGTTCCCGCCGTTGACCGCCGTGTCCACGCCGTACATGAGGTGGATGGCCGGACCGCCGCGCCGGGTGTCGGCGCCGTCCTCGATATCGTCCACGATGAGGGTGCCGTTGTGGGCGATCTCGACGAGGGGGGCGAGGGACAGGGCGCCGTCCGCCCGCCCATAGGCCCGCGCCGAGAGCATGAGGAGGAGGGGGCGCCAACGCTTGCCGCCGCGGCGGATCAACTCCAGGGCGGGCAGGTTCAGGATCCGGGCGATCTCGGGGGCCGGCGGGGCCGGCAGTTCGCCGAAGAAGCGCATAAACCAGGCATCGTCGGGCCGTGCCGGAAGAACCCGGGCAAGCTCCCCTTCAACGAGTTCGAGTAGTCGCGTATACTCCGTGCTCATACGTCTACGATAGTACGGGAGGGGGCGACATGTCCACGTCGAGCTACGAAAAGCCCGATTTCTGGTCCCAGAAGGCGAAAAAGGAAGGCTATCCCGCCCGATCCGTCTACAAGCTCGAGGAGATCGATTCCAAGTTCCGCCTCTTCAAGCCGGGCCTCAAGGTCCTGGATATCGGCGCGGCTCCCGGCAGCTGGAGCCTCTGGGTGCTCAAGAAACTCGCCGGTTCGGGCTTCCTGGTGGCGGTCGACCTCCAGCCCCTCGCCATCAGCCCGCCCTACGGCAACTTCTTCTTCATCCAGGGCGACCTCTACGCGGAAAAGGTCCGCGCGGAGCTTTTGGCGCGGGGCCCCTACGGCCTCGTCCTCTCCGACGCCGCGCCCGCGACGACGGGCAACCGCATCGTCGACCAGGGAGCCTCGGAATCCATCGTCGAGGCGGTCATCGCCTACGGCCTCGAGACCCTCGCGCCCGGCGGAGCCCTCGTCGCCAAGATCTTCCAGGGAGGCGCCGAGCGCCCCCTCCTCGACCAGCTCCGCAAGCGCTTCGCGACCGCCAAGGCCTTCAAGCCCCAGGCCTGCCGCCAGGAATCCTTCGAAACCTACCTCGTAGCGACCGGCTTCAAGCCCTGAGCCGCCGGACCTGAGCCGCCCGGCCGGCGCCACCCGATCGCCGCGACCATAACGGCGCGGCCCGATCCGCGGGACGCCCCTTCAAAACGCCGCGGCCGGGCGCCGCCGCCGGGAGCGGCCGCTAGGAGCCGGCCGTCCAGCCGTCCTCGGCGCGCTCGACGAAGGCCGCGAACTCCGCGGTGGAGGGGCGGCCGGCCAGGAAATCGAGGAAATCCCCGCGCTGGCAGAGGTGCGAGATCTCCGCGAGGACCGACAGGTGGGTCCGCGCGTTGGCCGACAGGATGAGGAAGAGCGCGGCGACCGGCTTCCGGTCCAGCGCGTTGTACGGCACCGGCGTCTTCAGGAAAAGGACGGCGACGCGTTGCTCGGCCTCGTCGGCGATGATCGGGTTCCGCGGATGAGGGATGGCGATGCCGTGGCCGATCGCCGTGGGCATCAGGGACTCGCGCTCCAGCACCGCCTTGAGCAAGGCTTCGCGGTCGACGCCCTTGGGCAGCGACACGGTCCGCGCCGCCTCGGCGAGGACCTCCGCCGGCGTCGAACCGCCGAGGTTGTAGTAGACGCCGCCGCGCGCCACGAGCGCCGCGAGGGCGAGATTACGGGCCATGCGCACCTCCCTATGCCTCGAGTATGGCGACAGCCGGCGCCGAGGGCAAGGGCGGGCGGCGCGGCCGAAGACGGCGCGGTCGGCCCGCGCGGCGCGGGGCGCAAGGTTCGGCCGTCGCGCCGCGCGCTGCCGCCCGCGCCATCGCGCCATGCCCGACCGCCCGTCGGCACCTCCTCGTCCGTAAGAAAAAAGTAAGGCTTTCGTCATGCCCGTGAAAGGCCGCCGCGCGATACTTGGCATCGATGAAACGCATACTGTTCCCCCTGACGCCATGGGCCTTCGCGGGCCTGTTGGCCGCCCTCCTCGCCCTGCCCCTCGCCGCGGAGGAAGGCCCGGACGCCGCCGCCCTCCTCCGCGCGGCCCTGGCCAAGGACGCGCTCCGGAGCCAGCGGCTCTTCGAGGCGGACAAGGCCAGGGCGAGTCTCGCCGCCCTGACGGAAAGCTCTTTCACGACCCTGTCCGCGTCGAGCGGCCAAATCCTCGCGAGCCTGCCCGAAGACGGCGGATCGATCACGGCCGCGCCATCAATCGGCCTTGCCCTCGGCGCGCCCTGGAATACGAGCCTAAGCCTCGGCGCATCCTTCGGCTACGACCTCGCCGCGGGAACCTTCGACTCGCCCAAGCCCACCCTGAGCCTGACCCAAGCCCTCGGCGACCTGATCTGGGGGGAAAAGCCGGACCTCGACGAGGCGAGCGCCCGCAAGGCGCTGGGCGACGCGGAGGCGGCGCTCGCCGCCCGCGAGGCGGCCGTCACCCAGGCCCTCTACACGGCCATCCGCGCCGCCGTCCAGGCCGACTACCTGGCCGCGCAGGCCGAGTACGCGCGCGCGCTGGCCGCCCGAGCCCTCGACAACGCGATAGCCGCGAAGAGCGCGGCGGAAGGCTCGGCGACCCTCGCCAAGCTTCGTCTGGACCTCCAAGCCGCCGAATCGAGCCTCCGCGCCAAGCGGCGCGGCCAGACCGCGGCCCTCGACGCGCTGGAGGCTCTCGCGGGCGCGCGGCCTTCTCCGCCGCCCCTCCCTCCCGATCCGGGCGCGGTCGCCGCGCCCGACGCGGCCCTCGCCGACGAAACCCTCGCCGTCGCCGCGGCCCGCCGCCGTCTCGAGCTCGTCACCCTGCAGACCAGGTCGGAAACCGAGCCGGACAAGCCGAGCCTCGACGCCGTCCTCTCCGCGGGCAAGGCCTCCTCCGACTACGCCTCCGGCAGCTGGGACTACGCGGGCCGCCTCGTCTTCTCCCACGAAGGCTTCCAGGCGAGCGCGGGCGGCGGCGTGATCTCGCGGAGCTCGGGCGGCAGGACGAGCGAGATCCC
>JAEUJG010000063.1 GCA_016794765.1 Spirochaetaceae bacterium
CCCGGAGGCACTCGCAGGACGAGAGCCTTCCGGCGAGATTCTCGTAGTCGACGACGCGCTTGGCGTAATAGTCGACGCTGAAGGTCTGGTTCGAGAAGGTCTTGCCGCAGGCCGTACAGCGGAAGCGCGGCACTGGGCCGAAAGCCTTGGTCGCGTAGGCGCCCCAGGGCTTGTAGGCGTGGTAGCGGAAGCCCGGGGCTTCCCGGTGGTGCTCGCAGCCTGGGCGGGGACAAAACGGGGGTATAAACGCTGTCATACCCCAGCTACGCTTGAGACAGGCGCACCTGATTGAAGCGCAACAGTCTTCGAGGCAGTATCTACTTTTTCCTCGTCGCGGCTTGGACGGCGGCGCCGATGGCGCTCTCGAGGTCGGCGAGGCCCTTCTGCGCGGCACCTGCCCTGTCCACGGCCTTGAGGAAGTCGCCTGCGGCGAACGCGGCCTCGGCCTCGGCGATCGCGGCCTTGGCTCCGGCCAGTTCGGCGCTCTTGGCCGCGCGGTCGAAGGCGGCCTTGCGGATCTTGGAGGCGGAGGCGAGGAGCTTCTCGGCGGCCGGGACGGCCTTCTTGGCGGCGTCGATCAGCTCGACGGCCTTGGCCTTCACCCGGTCCTTGTTCGCCTGGGCGGCGGGTATTGCGCCTTCGGCGGCGTCCTTGGCCTCGACAGCGAGCGCCTTGGCCTTGTCGTAGCGGCGCCCGTCGAGTTCGGTCTTCATCTTGGCGAGGGCGGTTTTGGCCCGGGCGAGGGCCTCGGGAGCGTAGGCGACCACGTCCGGGTTTTTCTCGGCCTTGGCGACGGCGGCTTCGGCGGCGGCGATCTCGGCCTTCGGCGGCTTGGCGCAGGAAGCGAAGCCGAGGACGAGCAGGGCGGGAATGAGCCACAACAGGCGTTTCATAACCAGGTTCTCCTTGTATCGTTCGAAAGGGCCGCGGCCAGGGGCGCGGCGGACTTTGGGGGACGCGACGCGAGCATCCTCTCCCTAAGTATATATCGGGATATTGGGCTTGCCGCTATACCCGAAGGAAAAAGAGCTTGCGCCCGCGCCCGCCTCATCGTGTATTGTAGGAGCCATGCGGACGCATACGCGCAAGGGCGCACTCGCCCTCCCCTCCCTACTGGCTCTCGCGGCGGCCGGCCTCGCCGTCCTTTTCGCGGCCACGCCTCTGGCCGAAGGCCCCGCGCGGAGCGCCCGCGACGCCTACCTGGCCGCCCTCCCGCGACCGCCGGCCCCCCGCGAACTCCTCGCGGTCGGCTCAGGCGAGACGGAAGCGCGAGCCCTACGCGCGGCCGAACTCGCGGGTATCCTCGCCCTCCTCGACGAGTTCGAGGCGACGAGGGTCGTCGTCCTGACCGGCGGCAGCGCCGCGGCGAGCGAAGCGGAGGCGACGACGGCCCTCCGCGAGGAGCTTCCCCGCCTCGTGGACCGCGAGTACGCGGGCATCGAGGAAAACCTCCGCGCCCTCTTCGGCGCCATCAGGGCAGGCTCCATCGCGCCTCGGGACGCCGAGCGCTATGTCGACGCCCTCGCGGTCCTTGTCCGCAAAAGCGGCGCCCGACTCAAGGGCGCGGCCGGGCTCGCGCGGAGCGAGGCGGAGTCCCTGCTCGAAGCCGAGGCGCGAACGATGGGCGGCGTCTTCGCCGGCCTGGACCTGAAGTCCGCGCCGCGCGGCGATGCGCGGCCTGCGGCGGGCGAAAGCCCGATCGCGGCCCAGCGCCTCGCCCTGCCCGTCGCCAAGGACCGCGGCGCCTTCGTGGACCAGGGAAGCCTCCGCGGCGAACCCGAACCTCTCCTCCGCGGCGCCCGCGGCGGCGGCTTCGTCGAGTCGCGGCCGGAGGCCGACGGCCTGCCCCGCGGCGCGGCGGTCCTCGTCGAGGAGCGCGGCCGCCGCTATCTCCGCGCCGAACTCGCCGCGCTCGCGGATCGGCTCGGTAATCCCGCGCTCCGCCTCGAGGAAGGCGCCCTCCTCTTCAAGGCGGCCAGGATGCCCGGCGGCCCGGTCCGCGACCTCCGCCTGCCCCTGGACGAGACGGGCAGGGCCCTGCTCTCTTGGCGCCGGTCCGGCGACCCGGGCGCGCCGCGGAGCCTCGGTCGGGAGGAACTCCTCGCCGAGGCGGAACGCGAGGCGCGATTCGCCGGCCTCCTCGAGGCCATGGAGTCGGGCGGCCTCCTCCTCGGCGAAGGAGGCGCCCTGCCGAGCCGGATGCGCCACGCCGAAGAACTCCGCGCCGCCCTCCGCGAGGAGGCCGCGCGGTCCGACGCCTGGGGCGAAACGCCGGGCGCTGCGGGAACGAAGCCGACCAAGCTCGAAACCGAAAAACGGTTCGCGGCCCTCAAGGCCGCCTGGCGCGAGGAGCGCCGCGCGGTTTTCGCCGCCGCCGCGGCCTACTTCGGCTCCGGCGCGGACGCGGCGGAGCTCGCCGGCATCGAGGCCGCCCTCGCCGCGCCCGGCCTCCCGGACGAGGAAGCGGCCGCGATGCGGTCCCGTGCGGGAGAGCTGGCCCGCGCCCACGCGGCGGCGCGGGAGCTCCTCGGCGCCATCACGCCCGCCAGGGCCCGGCTCGCGGAGAATCTCCGTGCCTCCTTCGTTTTTCTAAACGCCGGGGCCGGGGCAAGCGCCGGTTCCGCCGCTTCCGCCGATCCCGCGGCCGTCGCGGCCTGCCTGGTCGACGAGACCCTGAACGGCAGGGCGCCGCGTCCTCTCCCCGCGAGGGTGGCCCCCCTCCTCGGCCTAGGCCTGGCCTTCGTCGCGGCGGCGGCGCCCCTCCTTCTCGGCGAGGCTGCGGCCCTCCTCCTCGGCCTCGTCCTGGCGCTGGCGGCCTTCGGCGCCTCCATCGTCCTTTACCTGGCGGGCGCTGTCTATCTCGCACCCCTTCCCCTCGTCCTCGGACCCTCGGCGGCCGCGCTGGCGGCCCTCGCGGCGCGCCCGCGGGCAAGGCGCGGCGCGGTAGGCGAGGCGCCCTGGCCCGGCGTCGTCGCCCCGTCGGAAAGCGCGACACGGCCCGGCGGGGCAACGCCGCCAATCGGCGCGGCCCCGTCGGAAAGCGCCGCCGCGCCAAAGGGCGCGGCCAAGGCGTACCCTGAAGAAGCCGAGACCCGCGCCGAAAAACGGCCCGCGGCCATAGCGGCATTCCGCGCCGCGGGGCTCGCGCGCGCCGCCGAGGAACTCGAACCGGCGACGGCCCGGCGCCTCGCGGACGCCTTCGCCCTCCTCGTGCGCGCGGCCGTGGAGGCCGAGGGCGGGCGCCTGGCTCCAGGACGCGGGAGCGTCCTCATCGCCAGCTTCGAGCCGGACGCGGCCAAACCGGGCCCGAACCCGCCTGAAGGCCGCGCGATCCAGGCGGCGCGCCGCGCGGTGGAAAGGGCCCGCCTCGACGCGGGGCCGAACGGGGCAAGCGCGCTCGCGCTCGGCGTGGGCATCGACGCGGGGACCTGTCTCCTCGCGGCGGAGGATGGAGGGGCCGGCGGAGAGCCCCTCGGCGCGGCCGTCGATCTCGCGCTTCGGCTCGCCGACCTCAACGCCCACTACAAGACCACGATCCTCGCGACCGGCGCCGCCCTCGCGGCCGCCGGCGCGGAGGCCAAAGCCGGCGCGCGTCGCCTCGGCGGGATCAAGGTCGAGGCGACTGGCAGGGAGGCGGAGGTGTTTTCGCTGGACCAGCCGCCTATGGCGCGTTAGGCGCGTTGGGCGCCTTGACGGCGTCGGCCGCGGCCGCCGCGGCGCGCAGCCGGGCGGCGGTCTTCTCCAGCGACTTGAGGCGCACGGCGACGCCCCCTCCCGACTCGGCGTAGGCGCGGTAGCGCTCGCCGTCGTCGCGGAAGGCGGGCGGCGGCTCCCCCTCGAAGGCGACGCCGCGGCGCTGCAACCAGCGGACGGAGGGGTCCTTGATGGAGAGCTCCGGGCGCGCGGGGTCGAAGAGGATAAGCGACTCGTGGACGCCGCGCTCATCGCGCGGCGACTCGTCCGTGGACTGCAGGTAGCGGATGCGGCCGGCCGCGAGGTCCACCGACTGGATCACCGCGGAGTGGATGAAGCTCCCGTCTTCGCCCCGGAAGAGGAGGATGTCGCCGGGAAGAAGGCTCCGCGGCTCGTCGGCGACGGTCCGCGTGCGGCCGCTCCTGGGGTCGTAGAACCAGGTGCCCACGTAGGGCGCGGGCTTGGCCCCGCGGGGCAGGCCGACGTCGCGGCCGACCGCCCTGTCGAGGTCGAGCCCTCCCGCGGCGGCGACCGAACGGAGCGCGTGCCAGACGAAGCCGGAGCAGTCGATGCCCGACCTCCCCACGCAATAGATGTAATTGTACACGTCCGCGGCCGTGGCGCCCCGCCCGGAGGCGAGGACGGCCGGCTTGTGCGGCAGGCCCGGATAGCGGCCCGAGCGCAGGCGCTCGATCGCGAAGCGGTCCTGGCTCGCCGACCAGGAGGCGCCGGGGATGTCGAAGAGGATGAGTTTCTCGCGTCCGTCTCCCAGGGCGGCGAGATAGGCGGCGAAGTCGGCTCCGGAGAGAAGGACCTCGATCCCGGCCCAGAGCTCGCGGGGCTCCGCCTTGCCGCCGCCCGAAACGGCCAGATCGCCCTCCGCGAGCTCCGACCGCTCGCTGTTCTGCGCGAAGGGCAGCCTGAGCGTCATGATGCGTCCGTCGACGACGAGGGTACGGAAGCACTCGCGATAGGCGCGCTCGATCGCGGCCTCGACGCCGCGTCCCCAGTCCGCGGAGACGTCGGCGAAGGCGGCCAGTCCGGCCTCCTCGGCGCCGGCGGTCGGGGATCCCTTGGGTGCGCCTTGGACCGGACCGGAGGTCGGGCCCGGCGCGCCCGCCTGGAGGGGGGCGGCGACGAGCGCGGCGGACGGGACCCACGGAAGGCAGGCCAGCAGGATGAATCGAAGGGCCGCCCGGCTGCGCAAACTCCGGTTCACGAAGCCTCGCCGCGTTTGCCGCGTTTGTCGCTGTCGCCGCGCTTGCCGCCCGGGCCGCTGCTTCCGTCCGGGCCGCCCGGGCCGCCGTCATCATCCGCGCTTCCCTTGGTGGAACGATGTAGGCGGGATGCGAGCAAGGCCACGATCTTTTCCTTGAACACGAGCCCGAAGAAAAACAGCGAAGAAGAAACCGCCAGGACGACGAGGGCCGCCCGGTAGGAGCCTTCGAAGGTCGCGCTTCCCATGAAGGAGCTGCCGAGGATGCCGGGGAGCCGGCCGATCATCGAGATGGCGAAGAACATCGGCAACGACAGGCGGGAGATGCCGGCCAGGTAGCAGAGGGCGTCCTTGGGGATGCCGGGGATGACGAAGAGGAGAAAAAAGCCGGCGGCCGCGCGGCCCGAAGCGGTGACGCGCTCGAGATCCTCGATCTTCTCCTTCCTGAAGACCGACTCGACAAAGGGCCTGCCCAGGAGCCGGCCGACGAGGAAATTGGCGACCGAGCCCAGGGTGATGCCGATGACGGAAAGCAGGGTCCCTTCCCAGAAACCGAAAACATAGCCGCCCGCCACCTGGACAATCTCGCCCGGGATGACGAAAAGCAGGACCTGGAGGAACTGAAGTCCGACGAAGGCGAGCCGGCCGTGGCCGGAACGCGCCGCTATCCAGGCGCGGATGGCCTCGCGGTCGCGGAACAGCGCCACGAGTTGTCCGCGAAACACGATCACGAGGACGAGAAGGAGGGCCAGGAAGAGGGGGAAGGCGAGGTAGGCGAACCAGGTTCTCCGTTCGGGCTTCATGGCCCCACTCTAGTACGCGCCCGCGAGCCGCCGCAAGCGCCGGGGCGGAATCTCCGGCATTCGCCGTTTCCCCCTCCGCGGTACTTTAATTTTCTCCAGTTTTCGTCTATACTTGTCGTCTATGGACAAGGCCCCCTCCACCATTTACGCGGTCGACCAGCGCATCGTTTACCCGAGCCAGGGAGTCGGACGGATCGTCGAGATCCGCGAAAAAGCCTTCAAGGACTCGAAGATCTTCTACTACATCATCTACCTCGAGTTCTCCGACATGACGGTGATGGTGCCCGTGGACAAGGCCGACGAGCTCGGCATCCGCGCCATCGTGCCCAAGAACGAGGCGGAGAAGGCCCTTTGCTTCATCTCCGAGGAGTATGCTCCGATCCCCTCGGACTGGAAACTCCGCTACCAGATGAACCTCGACCTCCTCAAGAAGGGTTCGGTCCTCGACATCGCCGCGGTGGTTCGCTCCCTGTACCACCGCTCCAAGATCAAGGAACTGCCCATACTGGAGCGCAAGCTCTACGATTCGGCCCTCAATCTCCTCCAAGACGAGATCTCCTTCTCGCTCGGAAAGACGAAGGACGAGATCGCCGAACTGATCCGCGCCCGCCTCGAGAGCTAGCTTGCCCGCCTCGCCGAGCCCCGAGACGCCTGGCCGCCCGGCGCCCGGCGAAGCCGCGGCGTCGGACGGCGCGGGAAGCCTCGGCTCCCCTGGCCGCCTCGCCGTCCTCGTCACGGCCGCCGGTTCGAGCACCCGCTTCGGCGGCGGCAAGAAGGAACTCCTCGAGATAGAGGGACGCTCGGTCCTGGATCGGGCCTTGGCGGCCTTCGTCTTCCTTGAAGACCTTGCCGGCCTCGTGATCACCGCCCCCAAGGGCGGGGTCGAAGCCATCCGCTCCTCGCTGTCCACCGCGACGCTCGCCGCCCTCGGCCGGCGGCTCCGCATCGTGGAAGGCGGAGAGACGCGGCGCGACTCCGTGCGGCTCGGCCTCGAGGCCCTCGCCGCCACCCTGGAGCCCGCGCTCGGGACCGCGGACCTTTCGGAAACCATCGTCCTCGTCCACGACGGCGCCCGCCCCTGGGCGACCGGCCGCCTGGCCCGCCTCGTCGCCGAGACGGCCCGCGAGCGCGGCGCGGCCATACCCGTCCTCCCCCTCGTCGACACGCCCAAGCGCCTCTCGCGCGAAGGCCTCATCCTGGAGCATCCCGAGCGCGCCAGCCTCGGCGGGGCGCAAACGCCCCAGGGCTTCAGGCTCCTCCCCCTCCTCGAGGCCCACCGACGCGCCCTCGCGGAGGGCCTCGCCTGCACCGACGACGCCGAGCTCTGGGCGCGCTACGTCGGGCCGGTGGCCTGGGTGGAGGGCGAAAAGGAAAACCGCAAGATAACCTTCCGCGAGGACCTTGTCGCGGCGCCGGGCGAATTCCGCGCCGCTTTCCGCGCGGACGGGGAGACGCCCGGCTCCGGCCGCCGCGAGGGAGGGGCCTCGGTCCTGCCCTTCCGCATCGGCGAGGGCTGGGACCTCCACCGCCTCGTCCCGGGGCGCCGCCTCATGATCGGCGGCATAGAGGTGCCCGCCGACTTCGGCGAAGAGGCCCATTCCGACGGCGACGTCCTCCTCCACGCGATCGTGGACGCCCTGCTCGGGGCGGCGGCGCTCGGCGACATCGGCTCGCATTTCCCGCCCTCGGACGCGCGCTGGAAGGACGCGGATTCCGCCGAACTCGCGGCGCGGGCGGCGGCGCTGGTCCGCGAGGCCGGCTACGAGCCCGCGAACCTCGACTGCACGGTGATCCTGGAGCGGCCCAAGCTCGGCCCCCATCGCCAGGCGATACGGGAATCCATCGCGGCCGTCGTCGGCCTGCCCCTGGACGCGGTCTCCTTCAAGGCCAAGACGAGCGAGGGCGTCGACGCCGCGGGCGAAGGCCGCGCGATCGAGGCCCGCGCCGTCGTCCTCCTCGGCCGCTCGAACTGATCCTAGCCCGTATTTCTCGCCTGCCGCGCATTGAAGCACGTCAATCCTGCCTGCCCAAGCAGGTGCGCGGCCGCCGGCAGAATCGGGCTAGGAGCCGCCGAGGCTCCCGGCCTCGTCACGGCCGCCTTGCGCCTTCCGCCGCCGCTTGGGGAGCTGGATGCCCGAGCCGGCGATGAGGAGGATGGCGACCACGATGGCGGCGATGCAGCCCACCTGCAGGGGATCGAAGGTCATCCCGAAGATGAAATACGAGGCGAGCGAAGGCCACAGCACCTGCATGCCGTAATCGGCGGGGGAGACCAAGGTCACGTCGCCGTGCTTGAAGGCGAGCTGGATCAACGAAAAGGCGCCGAGGCCGCCGAGGAAATACAGGTAGATGTAGGGCGTCGTGAACCAGAGGCCCGTGTCCCCGCCGGCCCGCAGCTGAAAGGCCTTCATCGCCAGGACCATGTAGCCGCCGAGGGAACCCGAGACCGCGGCGATCGCCGTCGGGAAGGCCGGCCCGAGAAGGCGGCGGCGGAAGATCCAGCACAGCGCGCCGATGCCGAGCGGTATCGCCCCGAAGACATAGAGCCACTCGTCCCGCAACCCGCCCAGGTGGGGTTTGCCCCGGAGCCCGAGGAGGGCGACGGCGCCGAAGATCAGGAGGAAGGCGGTGATGCGGCGCTTGTTGATCTTCTCGCCGAGGAGCAGGGCCGCGAGCAGGCTCGTGAAGGCGACGTTGGTGCCGATCATGGCCGCGACCACGTTCGGCGGCAAGCCGAGCAGGGCGACGTAATTGAAGATCGGATGGAGGTTCATCAGCGTAAAGCCGACGATCCAGCCGGACTTCGCGCGCCGGTACTTCCGATCCTTGCGCTCCTTGTAGCCGAACCAACCGACGCTTTTTTTCTGGAGCACCATGCCGAGGGAGAGGAGAAAGTTGCCGACGAGGGCGATGAGGGCCGCGAGATATTCGTGCATACGGCCCCCAGTATAGCGCGCTCAGGCCCTGCGCGTCGTCCTCCTGATGGTGTCGAAGAGGGGAGCGAAGGCCGAATCCACGCGGTAGAAGACCGCGGGGAAGCCGAAGGGGCTTTCCACCGTGACGGGTCCGCCCCGGAAGCGCCGGGAACTCCAGAGGTGTGTCCATTCGTCCGGCGGCAAGAGCACTTCCGTGAGCTCCGCTCCCGGCGCCGCCGGCGCCAGGATGAGGTCGCGTCCGTAGAGGTATTGGCCGCTCAAGACGGAAAGCGCCGGATCCTGCCCGTAGTGGATGCAGGGCTGGCGGATGGCGGGCAGGCCCGCGAACTGGTACTCCTTGGCGACGGCGACGTGATAGGGCTTGAGGGCGGAGAAGACTTCCGACATGCGCGCCAGGAGCGGCACGAAGCGCTCTTCGGGGAGCCCGTCCCGCGCCGCCGCCTCGCCCCAGCAGTCCTCGCGGACGCGGAACAGCGGGGAGAAGGCCGCCAGTTCAAGGGCGCGCAGGATCGCCTCCCCCCTGCGCCGGCCCGGGCCCCAATGCGCGCCGACCTCGATGCAGGAAACGCCGAGACCCGACATCCCGAGGGAAAGCGAAGCCGAAACGGAGGCGAGGAGCTCCCCTCCCCGCTTCCTGCCCGATTCGCCCTCGCCGACGGCGACGACGGGCGCGTGGCGGGCCGAGCCGAGCCAGCCCGACCGGAACACGAGGAGGGCGTCGCCGGCCCTGCCCGCCTCGGCGAGCGCCTCGCGGTTGAGCTTCGCCCAGAGGAGGGGCCAACGGTTGTGGGCGAGGCTCGCGGGCTCGCCCGAATGGAGCCGCGCGTCGGCCGGGAGATACTCGCCCGAATCGGCGATCCAGCCCGAAAGGCCGCGGTCGAGGAGCTCGGCGCGGAGGCTGGCCTTGAGCCAGGCGGCCGCGTCGGGATTCGTCAGGTCGACGAAGGCGACGGAGCCGCCCGCCGCCGGAACGAGACAGGGCGCGCCCGCGGCGTCCACGACGCAGAAGCCGCCCTCGCGCGCCTCGGCGAAGCGGCGGCCGCCGGGCGCGAGGTAGGGATCGGCCCGGCCGAGGGCCTTGAGCCCCCGCGCCTTGCATTGCGCGACCAAGGCCTCCCAGCCTTCCCGATCGGCGCCTCCCGCGGCGGCGGAGATCGGGGCGGGGCGGCCGCCCCGCCGGAAATCCTCGCCGCGGAAGCGGCCCGAACCGACAAAGGCCTCGCGGATCGCGACCGCCGCGAGCTTGGCTCCCGCGTCGACCGCGCCGTCCACGCGGCGGAGCAGGGTCTCGCCGCCCCCGCCGAGATCAAGCATCGCGCCGTCGAAGGCCCAGGACGGCGACTCGGGCTGCCTGCCCTGGATCGAAGCCAGATCGCCGAGGAGGGCCGGAGCGTCCTCCGCGGCGCCGACGACGATTTCCCGCGGCACCGCCCAGGACTCGACGAGGGTGACGCCCTTTCGGCGGAAATCCAGGATGACGCGGGCGCTCGTGTCGACCGCGCACCAATAGCGCATCGAGGAGACGAAGAGGGGAAGCGGGAAGCGCGAGGCCTCGACTCGGTCGCCGAAGCCGCGGAAGGCGGCGAGGAAGCGGGAGAAGGAACCGCGCAGGGTCTCGCGGTCCTCGACCCAGAGCGGCACGCGGAGGCCCTTGGCGTCGAGCCGACCCCGCCGCTCGCCGAGGCCGTGGATCCGCTCCTCCGGCCAGGCCTTTAGGCGGAGCCTGAAAAGCTGGACACCCGAATCGTAGCGGGAAAAGGTGAAGCGGAGCCGGCCTTCCTGGAGCCTGATTCCCATGCGGATGCGGCCCTCGAAATCTATCGCCGTGAAGTCGGGGCCGTTCTCCACGACCTTGAAGGAGCGCAGGGCTGCCCAGGCCGTGCGGCGGCGGGAGGGACGGAAGGCGCCGCGGTTCTGCCGGTAGGAAAGCTCGGCCCAGCCGATGGAAAGGCAGGGCTTGCGCGAACTGTGGACGATGAGCGGACGGCCGCCGTAGGAGAGCGTGAAACCTTCGCGCGCGGCCTCGATGCTGATCATCCCGGTTGCCTCCTGCCCATCGGCTCCGCCCCGCCTCGTCGGCGCCGAAGCCGCGGGCGTTTCCACAATACACGAGGTCCGGAGCGGGCGCAATGCGCGAACGCAGGATGGGCGAACCTGGAGGCGGGCCGGCCGCGCGCGGCACGGCGCCTCTCGACTATCGCGGGGTGAAAAGCTCCAGCATGGGCCGGTTCTTGAACAGGGAGGCGTATTTGCGCGCGCTCAGGCCCAGCTTGTCGGCCACGTCGGGATCGGCGCCGTACTCGAGGAGGCGCTTGGCCATCGCGACGTCGTTCTTGCCGACGACGACGACGAGGGCGGTCTGGCCGTCCTTGCTTTGGAGGTCCAGGGCGGCTCCCTTGGCGAGGAGGAGCTCGGCGATCTCGCCCGCCCCGGCGAGGGCGGCGTCCATGAGGGGCGAGTAGCCGCGGTCCTCGGACTGGGCGTCGATGGAGGCCCCGTACTCGAGGAGGAGCTCGGTCAGCGAGCGGTGCTTGTTCCTGGCCGCGAGGCAAAGCAGGGGCACGCCGTGCTTGTCGCGGGCGTCCGGAAGGAAGCCCGCCTTGAGAAAGAGCTCGACCGCGTGGAGATCGCCGTCCTTGACGCACTGGGCGAGGGAATCGGAATGGAAGGAGATGCCCATCTCGAGGAGGGCCGCGCGGGCGCTCCGCCGCGACTCCTGGACGAACCACTCGGCCTTTTCGACGCGATAGTAGCCGGACAGCTCCTCGAGCCCGTCGAGGATCGGCAGGGCGCCGAGATAACGGGGCGGCTCCCAGGCGGCGTCCATGCGGTAGAGGGCCGTCCTTGAATCCTTGCCGACGCCGTAGCCGGCCGCGAAGGAGAACCAGCTCCGGTCGCCGCTCTCGGGGGAGCAGACGATGAGGAAATGGCTGGCGCGGTCGACGAAACGCAGGATCTCGGCGCGGCTCAGGTCCTCCCACTTTTCGCGGATCTTGAGGCCATAGGCGGGTACGTCGATGGCCTTGAGCGCCTCGAGGATGGCGACGACGACCGAGACATCGTTCGGCGAGGCAAGTACCGCTACGTTCACGCCCGCTCCCAGGGTAGGATTGACAGGATCAAGGACCTTTCGGCGCGAGAACCCTTACCATCCAGTGTCGGATGGCGTATTGCGCCATTTTAGCACATTCAGCGAACCTTGCGGTTCTATGCTTTCGACGCTTGACGAATATAGAGTTTTTTGATATACTTCTGGTATGTTCTACGCCATGCAGGATGGCGCGGGACAATTCCTGCCCAGGTTGGCTGCCTCCGGCCTCGGCAAGAACTGCGAGCTGTAAAATGGCGCCTGGTTTTGCCTCCTTTACCGGGCGCCATTTTCTTTGTTCCCGCCCCCGCCCGAGATTCCAATCCAACCAAATCCTCAAATCATAAGCTTCGTAACACTAGCGGGCATTCCTCCGCAACATGGCCAGGATCTCCGGCCAGTTGTCCCGCGTGACGACGAGCCGCGGCAACTCGAGCTCGTCGTCGAGGACCGCCTTCCCATAGACGAAGCCCGGCTTCACGGCGACGCCGTAGGCGTAGCCCGCCCGGGCGAGCTCCTCCTTCGTGACGGCCGAGAGGGCGCCGAAGGGATAGGCGTAGGCGAGCACGGGCAGGGAACTCAGGGCCTCGGTCTTCTCCTTAGCCTTGTAGATTTCCTTCATGAAGGCCGCCCGGTCGCGCTTGAAAAGATCCTCCGTGACGAAGAGGTGATGGTAGCCGTGGGCGCCGACGAGAGAGCCGGCGGCCGAGAGCCTGCGAAGGTTCGCGTCGTCCATGGAGAAGCTCGTCGTGCCGACGACGGCGGGGTAGACGAAGAGGCTCGGCCTGATGCCGCGTTCGGAGAAGACGCGGTCGACGGCGGAGGGCACGGTGCGGTGGGCGTCGTCGATCGTGACGACGATGTTGCGGGCTCCCTCCAGGCGGCCGGCGGCCAGGTCGGAGAAGCTCGGAAAGCGATAGCCGAGGGCGGCGAGCGAGTCGAGCTGGGCGCGCGCTTCCGCGAGGGAAAAATCCGTCGGCAGCGAAGGATCGCCGAGGAAGCTGTGCCAGCAGAGGAGGATGGCCCGGTCGGCGAAGGCCGCGGTTCCGGCTTCCGGCGCGCGGCGCGGCGCGCGCGGCGACAGGTCGACGGACAGGGGCTCCTCGCCGGGCGCGGGGCTTTTCGGAAGCGGGACCCGCGTGGCGGGAGCGGCGCCCCAGAGCGGCGCTGTCGCGAGGCCCGCGGCGATGATTCCCGCGGATAGGGCGCGGCGGAAGACGGCTCGGTATCTGCTCATAACTGCTCATATAGGATGTACACGAAGACTTCCGCGAAGGGCAAGCCGATTGCCCAAAAACTCGAGAGCATTTATTCTTGCGCGTCCGGGAAAGCCGACGTACAATCGAATCGGGCCGTTCGGCAACGGCGAAATCCACCGTGGCCCGATCAGATCACCCGCCATATCATAGGAGGCTTTTCCATGACGAAGAAGATCTTCGCCCTCGCCCTTGCCTTGGTCGCCCTCGCGTCCCTCGGCTTCGCCCAGCAGAAGTTCATCACCATCGCGACCGGCGGCACCGCCGGCACCTACTTCCCCCTCGGCGGCGCGCTCGCCGAGATCTGGAACAACAACATCAAGGGCATGAACGCGAGCGCCACCTCCACCGGCGCCTCCGCGGCGAACATCGCGATGCTCAAGGACAACAAGGTCGACGTGATCTTCGTCCAGAACGACGCGGCCTTCTATGCGATGAACGACCTTGAAGCCTACAAGGGCAAGGCGATGCCCAACATCCGCGGCCTCGCCTCCCTCTACGACGAGACCTGCCAGCTCGTGGCCCTCGAGTCCTCCGGCATCAGGAAGATCGCCGACCTCAAGGGCAAGCGCGTCTCCGTCGGCGCCGCCGGTTCCGGCGTCGAGGCCAACGCCCGCCAGATCCTCGAGGCCGCCGGCCTCACCTACGCGGACATCAAGGTCCAGTACCTCTCCTTCGCCGAGTCCGCCTCCAACCTGAAGGACGGCAACATCGACGCGGCCTTCAACACCGCGGGCGCCCCGACCGCCGCCATCCAGGACCTCGCCGCCTCCAAGAAGATGATCCTCGTGCCCGTGGACGGCGCCGTCGCCCAGGCCCTCATGAAGAAGTGGGCTTTCTACACGCCGACCAAGATCCCCGCCAACACCTACCAGGGGGTGACCACCGACGTGATGACGGTCTCCGTCAAGTCCATGCTCGCCGTCAGCGACAAGCTCGACGCCGGCATGGTCTACGACATGCTCAAGGCGATGTTCGCCAACGGCGACCGCCTCACCGCCTCACACAAGAAGGGCGCGGACATCAAGATCGCGACCGGCGTCGACGGCATGTCGATCCCCCTCCACCCGGGCGCCGAGAAGTTCTTCAAGGAGTTCAAGAAGTAGGAGCCCTCATGGCCGCGCGGCGACTTTCGCCCGCGGCCGACGGAGCTACCCTTCGTTTCCCTTGAAGCGCGGGCGCCGTCCATCGGCGCCCGCATTTTCGATAAGCGGGATACCGCATGGACCAGAAAGGATCGAGGGGCTTCAAGGCGCGCGCGGCGGCCGTCGCGTTCCTGGCGTCCGCGGCGCTGGCGGCGCTCCTCTGCGCGACGGGCTTCGAGCCCGCCCGCGGACCGCGGCTCGCGGTGCTCGACCGGAAGGGCCGGGAACTGGCGGAGATCGACCTGCCGGGCGGCCGATTCTCCCAGCGCTTCCTGCATTCCTTCCACCTCACCCCGGTGGAGGAGTTCTTCAGGATCGAGGCGGACGGAGGCATACGGCTCTACGAGCTCCGCTACGAGAGCTGCGGGGTCGGAATGCCGACGGAAGCGGAAGGCGGTTACCGCCTCGAGGACGGCGTCTTCGTACTCGCCATGGACCGCTCATTCAAAAACATCCCGCTTTTCGTTTCCATAGTCCCCGGACACGGACTGGCCGCGGAAGGGAACTTTCGCCCCTTCACCGACTGGGCCGCGCCGGAAGAGCTCGTGATCCTTCAAGGCCGCACGAAGCCGACATTACGCATACGGAGGTAAGCTCGCATGAGCGCCAATGATTCAACCCGCAGCGCGGGTCAGGATGCTCCCATCGATTCGCAGGACATCCTCAAGAAATTCGACAAGGAATCGGATTACCGAAACCTGACCGGCCTCATCGGGAAGATCGTCGCGGCCTTCGCGATCAGCTTCTCGGTCTTCCAGCTCTACACCGCGATCTTCGGCGTCCTGGACGCGATGATCCAGCGCTCCATCCACCTCGCCTTCGGCCTGTCCCTCATCTTCCTCCTCTACCCGACGAGCAAGAAGTGGAGCCGCAAGAAGATCCACCCGCTCGACGCCTTCCTCGCCGTCGTCGGCGCCGCCGCGCCCTTGTACATCGTCGTGGTCTATCAGGCCCTCGTCCAGCGCGCGGGCACCGCGACGACCATGGATCTCGTGGTCGGCATCCTCGGCATCCTCATTGTCCTCGAGGCCGCGCGCCGCGTCGTCGGCGTGCCCATCGTCGTCATCGCGGTGGTCTTCGTCGCCTACGCCTTCGCCGGCCCCTACATCCCGGGCAAGCTGGCGCACCGCGGCGCCGATCTCGAGACCCTGGTGAGCCACCTCTTCTTCACGACGGAAGGCGTCTTCGGCATCCCCCTGGGCGTGTCGAGCACCTTCATCTTCCTCTTCATCCTCTTCGGCGCCTACCTCGAGAAGACCGGCCTCGGCCAGCTCTTCATCGACCTCGCGAACGCCGTCGCCGGCTGGGCCGCGGGCGGCCCCGCCAAGGTCGCCGTCCTCTCGAGCGCCCTCATGGGCACCGTCTCCGGCTCCTCCGTCGCGAACGTCGTCGGCACGGGTTCCTTCACGATCCCGATGATGAAGAAGCTCGGCTACCGGCCCGAGTTCGCCGGCGCCGTCGAGGCCACCGCCTCCACGGGCGGCCAGCTCATGCCGCCCATCATGGGCGCGGCGGCCTTCCTCATGGCCGAATTCACCAACATCCCCTACGCGCGCATCATCGGCGCCGCGGCCATCCCCGCCCTCCTCTACTACTTCGGCGTCTGGTCCGGCGTCCACTTCGAGGCCAAGAAGCTCGGGCTCAAGGGGCTTTCCCGCGAGGAGCTGCCGAAGTTCAAGCGCATCATGCTCGACCGCGGCCACCTCATCATCCCCCTCGTCGCGATCATCTACCTCCTCGTCGCGGGCTTCACCCCGATGAAGGCCGCCCTCTGGGCCATCATCCTGTCCATCGTCTCCTCCTGGCTCCGCAAGAGCACGAGGATCAGCCCCAAGGACATCGTGAAGGGCCTCGAGGCCGGAGCGCGCGGAGCCCTCGGCATCATCGCCGCGACGGCCTGCGCCGGCATCATCATCGGCGTCGTCACCCTCACCGGCCTCGGGCTCAAGCTCGGCTCCATCCTCGTGGCCGCGGCGGGCGGCAACCTCCTCCTGACGCTCTTCTTCACGATGATCACCTCGCTGATCCTCGGCATGGGCGTCCCGACGACGGCGAACTACGTCATCACCTCCACAATCACCGCGCCCGCGGTCATCATGATCCTGATGCGCCAGTCCGGCCTTCCCGCCGGCTCCGTCATCCCCGCGGCGATCGTCCTGCCCGCGCACATGTTCGCGTTCTACTTCGGCATCATCGCCGACGTCACGCCGCCGGTCGCCCTCGCGGCCTTCGCGGGAGCGGGCATAGCCAAGGCCAATCCGATGAAGACGGGCTTCCAGGCCTCGAAGCTGGCCATCGCGGCCTTCCTCGTGCCCTACATCTTCGTCCTAAATCCGCAGATGCTCCTCTTCAACATCCAGCCTCTCGAGATGATCTGGATGATCGTGACGAGCCTCGTCGGCATCATCTCCGTGGCGGCCGGCGTCGGCGCCTTCCTCAAGGCTCCGATGAACATCCTCGAACGGCTCATCTTCTTCGTGGGCGGCGTCCTCCTCGTCACCCCGGGACTTGTCACCGACGCCGTCGGCGTCGGGCTCATCGCCGTAGGACTTCTCCTCCAATACCGGAAGGTCCGCCTTGGCGGCGGGGCGAAGACCGCGGCCTAGCTTCCGCGCTCCCGGCCGAACTATACCGGCCCTTTGACCGCAGGACCGCCCGCGAGGGCGGTCCTCTTTTTGCCGTTCGCGCCTTCCGCGGCCCGCGACGCGCCCGTGCCGCGCCACTTGCGTCCGCCTTCGCCGTCAGGCGATACTTTCCCCATGAAAACGCCGCGTCCCGTCCCGGCCTTCCCGGCCGGACTCCGCCTCGCCCTTTACTTCAGCCTCGTCCTGGCCCTGTCCGGCGCGGCGGCCTCCGCCCAGGACGCGGCGGCTCCCCGCCGCCCGCCCACCCTCGCCATCCTAGACCTGGCTAACGCCGGCCTCGACCCGCGCGCGGACTACCTGGCGGGCATGATCCAGGGCCTACTCGCCTTCGACCTCGGCCGCTCCGGCGAGGTCGCCCTCGTGGACCGCCGCAACCTCGACGCGGTGCTGAAGGAGAAGGAGCTCGCGATGAGCGCCATCGGCGCGGACGCGGGTGCGGCCGCCGAGGCCGGGCGGCTCCTCGGCGCGGACTTCCTCCTTTCCGGCGAGTTCATCTTCCTCGGCGCCGACGTCCTCGTGACCCTTTCGCTGACGGAGACGGCGACCGCGCGGCGAAGCGTCTACCGCGACCGCGGCGGCACGGAGAACCTGGTCCACCGGCTCGCGGAGGGCGTGTTCCTCCGCCTGACCGGGAAGACCGCCGCCTTCGCCGACCCGAGCCGCGAACGCTCCCTCGTCTCGCTGCGCGACGAGACCCCCGGCTCGATCGCCCTCCACTCCCCCATCATCGACGCCGAGATCTTCGTGGACGATGGCTTCGTCGGCTTCACGACGGGCAACGAGCGCCTGCCCTTCGTCATCGAGAATCTCCGTCCCGGCGAGCACCGGATCCGCACCCATCTCGACTCGAGCTTCGGAGTCCTCCGCCTGCCCGAGGTGGGCTTCGGCGACTGGGATAAGACGGTGACGGTCGAACCGGGAAAGCGACTGGTCTTGCGCGACGAGACGCGGCACTTCAACGACCAGCTCTACCGCCTCATCCGCCTCCACGACGAGGAACGCAAGGCCCCTTTCGGCGATGCGCGGAAACTCGCGGGCGCCAAGGAGCTTTCCTTCGTCGACCGCGCGGGCCGCAAGGTCGCCGTGCGCGCGGAGGTTTTCTTCGGCGCGGAAGGCGCCGCGGGCGCGCTGTCCCTGGAGCTCCTCCTCGCCGTGCAAACCGGCGACGCGCCGCCGGAGACCGCGCGCCTCGCCCTGGCGCGCGCGGCCGGGGACGAGGGCGATACCGAGGCCGAAACGGAAGCGGGCATCGTCCGCCTCGGCGCCTCCCTTTCGCGCGGCTATTCTGGCTGGGAGCTGGAACTCGACCTCGAGCGGACCGACATCCGGCAGAACATGTGGCGGGAATGAAAAAAAGGGCCGCCCCGCGAGGGGGCGGCCCGGATGACGCGGGAAAGAAAGCCGACTAGCCGAGCACCGACAGGAGCACGCCCGCCGCGATGGCTGAGCCGATGACGCCGGCGACGTTCGGACCCATCGCGTGCATGAGGAGGTAGTTGCCGGGATTTTCCTTCTGGCACACCACCTGCGAGACGCGCGCCGCCATCGGCACCGCGGAGACGCCCGCCGAACCGATGAGGGGATTCACCTTGCCGCCCGTGACCCAGTACATGATCTTGCCGAAAATGACGCCCATGGCCGTGCCGGAGGCGAAGGCGAAAAGGCCGAGGGCGATGATCTTGAGGGTCTCGGGATTGAGGAAGCGCTCCGCGCTGGCGGTGGAGCCGACCGACACGCCGAGGAAGATGGTGAGGATGTTGATGAGGGCGTGCTGGGCGGTGTCCGAAAGCCGGTCCGTCACGCCGGTCTCCCGGAACAGGTTGCCGAGCATGAGGGCGCCGATCAAGGGCACGGCCGCTGGGAGGAGGAGGCCGCAGAGGATCGTCACGAGGATCGGGAAGACGACCTTCTCGGTCTTGGAGACCTGCCGGATGCCGCCCATGTCGACGGCCCGCTCCTTCTTGGTCGTGAGGGCGCGCATGATGGGCGGCTGGATGATCGGCACCAGGGCCATATAGGAATAGGCCGCGATGGCGATGGGTCCGAGGAGCTCGGGCTTGAGCCGCGACGTGAGGAAGATGGCCGTGGGGCCGTCCGCGCCGCCGATGATGCCGATGCTCGCCGCCGCCCTGAGATCGAAGCCGATATAGGTCGCGATCACGAAGGGGATGAAGATGCCGAACTGGGCCGCCGCGCCGAGGAGGAGGCTCTTCGGGTTGGCTATGAGCGGGCCGAAGTCGGTCATCGCGCCGACGCCCAGGAAGATGAGGGGCGGGTAAATGCCGAGCTTGACGCCCTGGTAGAGGTAATACACGAGTCCGCCGGGCTGGTTGCCGATCGGACCGTCCGTGATGCCCGACAGCGGCAGGTTCGTGAGGAGCATGCCGAAGGCGATGGGCACGAGGAGAAGTGGCTCGTACTTCCTGAAGATACCGAGGTAGAGGAGCACGCACGAGACGGCCAGCATGAGGAGCTGACCGCCCGTGAGGTTCATGAACCCCGTCGATAACAGGAAGCTATTGATGCTTTCCCACATCGACGCCGGCCTTAGGCGAGGTCGATGAGGGCGTCGCCGGTGTTGACCGCGGCGCCCTGGGGCACGCGGATGGAGGCGACGGTGCCGGCCACGGGCGCGACGATCTCGTTCTCCATCTTCATGGCTTCGAGAATGAGGATCACGTCGCCCTGCTTGACCGCCTGGCCCTGGATCACCTTGAAGGACATGACGGTGCCGGGCATCGGCGCCTTGACCGTGGTCGCGCCGGCGACGGCGCCGCCGACGGCGGGAGCGGCGGCGGGAGCGGCGGCGGGAGCGGCGGCCGGAGCCGGAGCGGCGGCCGGAGCCGGAGCCGCGGCGGGGGCCGGAGCCGCGGCGGGGGCGGCCGCGGCGGGGGCGAAGGATGCGGCGCCGCCGATTTCCTCGACGCCGACGTCGTAGCTCTGGCCGTTGACGGTGATGCGGTATTTCTTCATGGCGGTAATCTCCTTATCGATGGTTCGCGGGCCGGCTGAGCCGGTCGACGTGTCCCCAGACCGGGGTATTGAATCCGCCGCCGCTTTGCGCGGGGGCGACCGAGGCGATGCAGAAGGATCCGGGCGCCATGCCGCTCGAGGCGGCGACCGCCGCGGCGATCACGGCGACGAGCTCGGGACCGACCGCGGAAGAGACGGCGGGCGCGCTGCGCGAGTTGAGCTCGGGCAGGGGCGCCGGATCGACCCGCTTCTTCTCCGGCTTGCGGAAGAAGACGGGAAAGAGGGAGACGACGAGGGCTAGGCCGATGAGGGCGATGAAGACCGTCCCCATGCCGAGCCCGGTGAGCGACCATTGGTCCATGCTCGATCCCTTCCCTTAGACGGGGATGTTCCCGTGCTTGCGCGCGGGGCCGGTTTCGCGCTTCCCGAGCAACATCGACAGGGCGCTGGCGAGGCGGGGCCTCGTTTCGGCCGGGTCGATGACGTCGTCCACGTAGCCGCGGACGGCCGCCTTGTAGGGATTGGCGAAGTTCTTCTTGTACTCGGCGATCTTCTCCTTCCGCGTCGCGGCGGGGTCGGAGGACTCGTCGATCTCCTTCTTGAAGATGATGTTCGCCGCGCCGTCGGGGCCCATGACCGCGATCTCCGCGGTCGGCCAGGCCAGGACCTGGTCGGCGCCGAGGTGGCGGGAGCACATCGCGATGTAGGCGCCGCCGTAGGCCTTGCGGAGGATCACCGTGATCTTGGGCACGGTCGCCTCGGAGTAGGCGTAGAGGATCTTGGCGCCGTGGCGGATGACGCCGCCGTGCTCCTGGCCGACGCCGGGGAGGTAGCCGCCGGTGTCCACGAGGGTCACGAGGGGGATGTTGAAGGAGTCGCAGAAGCGGATGAAGTGGGCGGCCTTGTCGCTCGCGTTGATGTCGAGGACGCCGGCCATGGACTTCGGCTGGTTGGCGATGATGCCGACGGAGCGGCCGCCGAGGCGCGCGAAACAGGTGACGATGTTCTGCGCGTAAATCGGCTGGACCTCGAGGTAGTCGCCGTCGTCGAAGATGCGGGCGATCGCGTCGCGGACGTCGTAGGGCTTGTTCGGCGACTCGGGGATGATCTCCTCGAGCGCCTCGTCGGTCCTCGCGACGGGGTCGGCGGTGGCGGCGAGGGGCGCGTCCTCGATGTTGTTGGCGGGGAGGAAGGAGAGGAGCTTCTTGATGCCGGCGATGGTCTGGGCCTCGTCGGGATAGGTGAAGTGCGCCACGCCGCTCGTCGCCGCGTGGACATGGGCGCCGCCGAGGGCCTCGGCGGAAACGTCCTCGCCGGTGACGGCCTTGATGACCTGGGGACCGGTGATGAACATGTTGGAGGTCTTCTCGGTCATGACGACGAAGTCCGTAAGGGCGGGCGAGTAGACCGCGCCGCCGGCGCAGGGGCCCATGATCACGGAGATCTGGGGCACGACGCCCGAGGCCTTCACGTTCCGGAAGAAGATGTCGCCGTAGCCGCAGAGGGCGTCGACGCCCTCCTGGATGCGGGCTCCGCCCGAATCGTTGATGCCGATGACGGGAGCGCCGACCTTGACGGCCATGTCCATGGCCTTGCAGATCTTGGCCGCGTGCATCGCGCCGAGGGAACCGCCGATGACGGTGAAGTCCTGGGCGAAGACGTAGACGAGGCGGCCGTCGACCCGGCCGTAGCCGGTGACGACGCCCTCGCCGGGCGCCTCGACCTCGGCCATGCCGAGATCGACGCAGCGGTGCTCGACGAAGGCGTCGAGCTCGGTGAAGCTTCCCGCGTCGAGGAGGGACTCGATGCGCTCGCGCGCGGTCATCTTGCCCTTCTCGTGCTGGGCGGCGACGCGCTTCGGGCCGCCTCCCTCAACTACCTTCTTGCGGCGTTCCGCAAGTTCGCGAATCTTATCATCCATATATAAAACCGTCCTTGTTGGATCGATGGAGATCCCTTCGTCATTCTAGCCCCGCGCGCCCGACCGCGGTGACGCGGCGGCGACGCTCGGGGGTGGATTAATCGCCCTTGCGCTCGCAGAGCTCCACGAGGACGCCGCCCGTGGCCTTCGGATGGAGGAAGGCGATCCTGGCGCCGCCGGCGCCGTAGCGCGGCTTCTCGTCGATGAGGCGGACGCCCTTTTCCTTGAGCTCGGCCAGAGCCGCCTCGATGTCGGCGACGCGGTAGGCGATGTGCTGCATGCCGGCGCCCTTCGCGGCGATGAACTTGCCGATCGGGCCCTCGGGGTCGGTGGACTCGAGGAGCTCGACCTCGGTGCCGCCCAGGGGGAGGAAGGCCGTGCGGACCTTCTGCTCCTCGACGGTCTCGGTGCCGTGGAGCTCGAGCCCGAGCACGCCCGTGTAAAAGGCGAGGGCGTCGTCGAGCTTCTCGACGGCCACGCCGATGTGATCAACCTTCAGGACTTTCATGGCATTCCCCCTTTGGAAAGCGCGGCGAAGAGTTCCTCGGCCGCGCCGTAGACGTCTTCCCCGCCGGCGAGGACGGCCCTGGCGAGGGCGTCCTCCCGCGAGCGTCCGGCCCCGCCCTCAAGGGCGTCGAGGAGCCTGAACGCGATGAGACCGCGCATCTCGGCGCGGATGCCCTCGAGCCGCCGCTCCACGAGCTTACCAGAAGCCTCGAGACCGCGTCGATGGGCGATGATGGCGTCCGCGAGCGCCTCGACGCCCTCCCCCGTCTCGGCGACGGTCTTGAGGACGGGCGGCAGCTCCGGATCGGCAGCAAGATTGACATTATAAGCGCTTTCAGTCAAATGGTGGGCAAGTTCCTCGGGCGACATGGTGATCGCGCCGGGTGCCGGGGCGACCTCTGTGGCGGAGGCCGGCGCGTCGGCCCCCGGAGCGGCGGCCGACGGGGCCGAGGCCTGGTAGCCCGGTCCCGTGACGGAGCCGCGGCCCCGGAGGCTGTCCACCGGCGGAGGCAGGGCCGACCGCTTCAGGGAGGCCGCCGTCTCGAGCATCCCGCGGATTTCGCGGACCACCCGGTCGGAGCCCTCTCGGTCGGACTTGTTGACGACGAACACGTCGCCGATCTCCATGATGCCGGCCTTGATTACCTGGATGTCGTCGCCGAGGCCGGGCACGGAGACCAGCGCCACCGTGTCGGCTATCTTCACGATGTCCACCTCCGACTGGCCGACGCCGACGGTCTCGATGACGACGTAGTCGTAGCCGGCGGCGTCGAGGACGCGGGCGGCCGCCTGGGTGGCCCGGGAAAGGCCGCCGAGGCGCCCGCGAGAGGCCAGGCTCCGGATGAAGACGCCCTCGTCCGTCGCGTGACCCTGCATCCTTAGGCGGTCGCCGAGGATGGCGCCCCCCGTGAAGGGGCTTGAAGGATCGACGGCGAGGACGCCGACGCGGGCCCCGCGCGAGCGGAAGACCCCGATCAGCTTGTCGGTCAGGGTGCTCTTGCCGGAGCCGGGCGGCCCCGTGATGCCGATGAGGTGGGCCTTGCCGTGCCGCCCGCGCAGGGCGCGCATCGCCTCCTCGGCGGCGGGATCGCCGTCCTCGAGGTGGCTGATGAGTCGGGCGACGGCGCGGATTTCGCCGTCGGCGACGCGCTCCGCGAGGCCGCGATCGGCGCGGGGCCGATCCCCGGACCCCGCGGGGTTGCCGGAACGCATACGTCCTACTTTCGCTTGATGTTGTTCCTGATGAAGTCGATCGTCGACTTGGTCGGCGTGCCGGGTCCGAAGACCGCGGCGACACCCTTGGACTTCAGGAAGTCGTAGTCCGCCTCGGGAATCACGCCGCCGCCGATGACGAGGATGTCGCCGGCGCCCTTCTCCACGAGGAGCTCGGTGACGCGCGGGAAGAGGTGGTTGTGCGCCCCCGAAAGGATGGAGAGGGCGACGACGTCGACGTCCTCCTGGATGGCCGCGGTGACGATCTGCTCGGGCGTCTGGCGGAGGCCGGTGTAGATGACCTCCATGCCGTCGTCCCGGAGAGCGCGCGCGATGACCTTGGCGCCGCGGTCGTGGCCGTCGAGGCCCGGCTTGGCGACGAGAACTCGTATCTTCTTGTCCATTTCGGGCCTCCCTTAGAACATCACGCTCGGCTTGTACTCGCCGAAGACGCCGCGCATGACGTCGCAGATCTCGCCGAGGGTCGCGTAGGCGCGGACCGCCTCGAGGATCGGCGGCATCAGGTTCGCGTCGCCCTTGGCGGCGGTCTCGAGGGCGGCCAGGGCCGCCTTCACGCGGCCGTTGTCGCGCTTGGCCCGGAGGGCGCGGAGCTTCTCGACCTGGCGCTCGCCGACCGAGGGGTCGACGCGGAGGAGGCCCTCGGGCGCCTTCTCCTTGACCTGGAACTTGTTGAGGCCGACGACGACGCGGTCGCCCTTCTCGACGTCCATCTGGTAGCGGTAGGCGGAGTCCTGGATCTCCTGCTGCACGTAGCCCTGCTCGATCGCCTTGACGGCGCCGCCGAGCTCGTCGATGCGCTTCAAGTAGGCGAGCGCCTCCTCCTCGACGCGGTTCGTCAGGCTCTCCACGTAGTAGGAGCCGGCGAGGGGGTCGACCGTCTCGGCCGCGCCCGACTCGTAGGCGATGATCTGCTGCGTGCGGAGCGCGATGCGGACCGAGTCCTCCGTGGGGAGGGCCAGGGCCTCGTCGCGGCTGTTCGTGTGGAGGGACTGGGTGCCGCCGAGCACGGCGGCGAGGGCCTGGATCGCGACGCGGACCACGTTGTTGTCCGGCTGCTGCGCGGTGAGCGTGGAGCCGCCGGTTTGGGTGTGGAAGCGGAGCATCCAGCTCTTCGGGTTCTTCGCGCCGAAGCGCTCCTTCATGATCTTGGCCCAAACGCGCCGCGCGGCGCGGTATTTGGCGACCTCCTCGAAGAGGTCGTTGTGGGCGTTGAAGAAGAAGGAGAGGCGGGGGGCGAAGTCGTCCACGTCGAGCCCGGCCTTGACGGCCGCCTCGACGTAGGCGATGCCGTCGGCGATGGTGAAGGCGACCTCCTGGGAGGCGGTGGAGCCCGCCTCGCGGATGTGGTAGCCGGAGATGGAGATCGTGTTCCAGTTCGCGACTTCCTTCGAGCAGTACTCGAAGATGTTCGTGATGAGGCGCATGGAGGGCGCGGGCGGGAAGATGTAGGTGCCGCGCGCCACGTACTCCTTGAGGATGTCGTTCTGGATCGTGCCGTTGAGCTTGTCGGGCGTCACGCCCTGCTTCTCCGCCACCGCGATGTACATCGCGAGGAGGACCGCCGCCGGCGCGTTGATCGTCATCGAGGTGGAGACCTTGTCGAGGGGAATCCCGTCGAAGAGGATCTCCATGTCCGCGAGGGAGTCGATGGCGACGCCGACCTTGCCGACCTCTCCCTGGGAGAGGGCGTGGTCGGAGTCGTAGCCGATTTGCGTCGGCAGGTCGAAGGCGATGGAGAGGCCCGTCGTGCCCTGCTCGAGGAGGAACTTGTAGCGCTTGTTGGACTCCTCCGCGTTGGAGAAGCCGGCGTACTGGCGCATCGTCCAGAAGCGGCCGCGGAACATCGTGTTCTGCACGCCGCGCGTGTAGGGATACTCGCCCGGCAGGCCGAGGTCGGCCGCGTGGGAGCGGCCCTCGAGGTCGAGGGGCGTGTAGAGCCGCTTGACCGGCGACCCGGAGCCCGTGACGAACTCCGCCCTGCGCTCGGGGAACTTGGCGAGGGACTTTTGGACGCCGGCCTCGTAGGCCTCGACCGCTTTCTTGAGGTTCTCGTTCTCGCTCATGCTGCTGCTCCCTAGGCCTTGGCCTTGGCGCCGGCGGCCAGCTCGAGGCCGGCGCGCAGCGCCTTGAGGTTGAGTTCCTCGGTGCCCTTGGGAACGCGGCTCAGGACCGCCGTCTCGAGGACGGAGGAGCCGACCACGCCGGAGAGCCCGCCGAGGACGCCTAACGCGACGATGTTGGCGACGACCTTCTTGCCGACGGCGTTCGCCGCGGTGTCGAGGATCGGGAGGGCGACGGTCCGGGCCGTGATCGCGGGATCGAGGGCCACGGAGGAGTCGACGATGATGAGGCCCTTGCCCTGGAGCTTGCCGTAGGTCCGGTAGGCGTCCGCTGTGAGGGCGAGGAGGAAGTCGGGGTCGGTGGCCTTCGGGTAGTCGATGTCGTCCCCGGAGATCACGACCTCCGCCTTGCTGGAGCCGCCGCGGGCCTCGGGTCCGTAACTCTGGGTCTGGACGGCGTTCTTGCCCTCGAGGATGGCCGCCTCCGCGAGGACGATGCCCGCGAGGAGGAGACCCTGTCCGCCGGAGCCGCTCAGTCTGAATTCGACGCGCATTCCCAAAGCCCTCCCTTGATGTTCTCGAAGCTGCGCTGCACCTTGCCGATGAGCTCGCCGTACTCGCCCGCGAACTCGGGCGCGGGCGCGTTGTGGAGCTCGCCGATGAGGAGCTTGCCCGCCTTCTTCTCCGGCGGCAGCGCCGCGGCGGCCTTCGCGTTGACGGTCTTGTCCTTGATCCAGTTCAGCATCTCCACCGCGCCGCCGAGCTTGTTCTTGCGCCCGAGGTAGGTCGGGCACTGCGTGATCGCCTCGACGACGGAGAAGCCGTCGTTCTGGAGGGCCTTCTCGATGAGGTCGATGAGGAGGGGCACGTGGAAGGAGGTGCCGCGGCCGACGAAGGTCGCGCCGGAGGCCTTGGCGAGCTCGCAGAGGTCGAAGCTGCGTTCCGCGTTGCCGTAGGGCGCCGTCGTGCCGAGGAGGCCCTTGGGCGTCATCGGGGAGTACTGGCCGCTCGTCATGCCGTAGATCTCGTTGTTCATGACGATGGTCGTGATGCCGATGTTGCGGCGGGCCGCGTGGATGAAGTGGTTGCCGCCGATGGCGGTGCAGTCGCCGTCGCCCGTCATGACGATGACCTTGAGGTCGGGGCGGGAGAGCTTGATGCCCGTCGCGAAGGCGAGGGCGCGGCCGTGCGCCGTGTGCAGTGTGTCGAAGTCGAGGTAGCCGACCGCGCGCGAGGAGCAGCCGATGCCGGAGACCACGCAGACCTTGTTCTTGTCGAGGCCGAGGCGCTCGATGGCGCGGACGAGGGCTCCGGTCACCGTGCCGTGGCCGCAGCCGGGGCACCAGATGTGGGGGAGCCGATCCTGGCGGAAGTACTTCAGTGCGTCGGACATCACTTGGCCCCCATGATCGCGTTGTAGATCTCTTCCGGGCGGAAGAGCTCGCCGTTGACCTTGCCGACCCGCACGACGCGCGAGCGGCAACCCACGACGCGCTCCACCTCGAGGGCGAGCTGGCCGAGGTTCATCTCGGGGACGAAGATCGTCTTGGCGTGGCCCGCGAGCTCGCGGACGACGGTCTCGGGGAAGGGCCAGATCGTCTTCAGGCGGAGCATGCCGGCCTTCTTGCCCTCCTTGCGGAGGCGGCGGACGGCGGAGAGCGAGGACATCGCCGAGGAGCCGAAGGAGATGACCGCGATGTCGCAGTCCTCCAGGCTCTCGGTCGCGTAATCCTCGATGTCGGCGGCGTTCTTCTCCACCTTGGCCATGAGGCGGCGGAGGAGCTTGTCGGCGACCTCGGGCTTGTTGGAGGGGAAGCCGGACTCGTCGTGGAAGAGGCCGGTCACGTGCCAGCGGTAGCCTTCGCCGAAGGGCGCCATGAGGGGCGTCGCGGAGTCGGACTCGACCGCGTAGGGCTTGTAGCCCGCGGGGCTCTTGGGCGCCGCGCGGCGGACGGGCTTCACGTCCGCGGGATCGGGCAGCTCGACCTTCTCGCGCATGTGGCCGATGACCTCGTCGGTGAGGACGATGGCCGGCACGCGGTACTTTTCGGAGAGGTCGAAGGCGCGCAGGGTCAGCTCGAAGCACTCGCGGACGTTGCCGGGCGCGAGGACGATGACGGGGTGGTCGCCGTGGGTGCCCCAGCGCGCCTGCATCACGTCGGCCTGGGCCGGCGAGGTGGGCATGCCCGTGGAGGGGCCCATGCGCTGGACGTTGACGATGACGAGGGGGATCTCGCAGAGCGAGGCGTAGCCGAGGCACTCCTGCATGAGCGAGAAGCCGGGGCCGCTCGTCGCGGTCATCGACTTCTTGCCGGTGAGGGAGGCGCCGATGATCGCGGCGATGGAGCCGATCTCGTCCTCCATCTGGATGAACTTGCCGCCGATCTTCGGGAGCTCCTCGGCGCACAGCTCGGCGATCTCGGTGGAGGGCGTGATGGGGTAGCCGGCGTAGAACTTGAGGCCCGCGGCGAGGGCGCCGGCGGTGCAGGCCTCGTTGCCCTGCATGAGCTTGACGGTCTTAGGCATGGTCGGCCTCCGGCGGCAGATCGAAATCGGATGCCGCGGCTTCCGGCTTCGCGGGCTCGGCGCCCTTTTCCTTTACCTCGATGGCGAAATCCGGGCAACGGAGTTCGCACATGCGGCAACCGATGCAGTCCTCGGGGCGTTCCACGGCGATCTTGCCGTTGTGGAGCGCCAGGACCTGCTTGGGGCAGAGGGCGACGCAGATGTTGCATCCCTTGCACCATTTCTCCCTCGTGACGTGGAAAAACACCTTCTTTTGTTCGCTCATATCCTTCGCTCTCATAAAGATGCGCCCCCACAGGCGGGCCAAGGCAGCCGCAGCCGGAGGTGGGCTCGATCACGAATAACCAAGTTGCGATTAGGGTAGATCCGGCGAGCGCCGGGCGATTCCGCACCGACGAACGCGTAAACCATAGTCCAATCCGGCGGTCATGTCAAAACGTGGCCCCGTCGCCGCGCGAAGCCTGTGCTTGGTGCTGACGGAAGCCTGTTCCGCCGGATGGAACAGCAAATTCGGGCTTCCATCTGTCGGAAGTATAAACTATACTGTCGTTCTGTCAACACCCCGCATGCCGGGCAAGATGATCAGATATACGATCATTTCCGCAAGCGGGGGGTATTGTATCACGCAATCCTGAAGCTGGTAACGGGAATGCGAAAGATCCCGCCGCGCGAAGGGGCGGACTAGGCTCCCGGGATCTTGACGTTGGACGAAAGCGTGTTATCATTCCGCCTGTCGGGATGTTGTTCCATCCAGCAGGAATGCCTACTCCGCAAGCCTCGCGGCGCCTCCGGGCCCGAGCGAAAGTGACGCGCATGATCGAAAAAGAAGATTCCGTACGGGCCGTCGAACGGGCCCTCGACATCCTGGACTGCTTCGCGCCCGGCCAGCTCGAACTCTCGCTGACGGACATCGCCGCCCGCATCAACCTAGCGATGAGCACGACCTCGCGCATCGTGTCCACCCTGGAGAAGCGGAACTACCTCTCCCGGAGCAAGGAGACGCTCCGCTACGCCCTCGGCCCGAAGATCGCCCAGATCTCCGCGCTCGGCTTCTCCAACGTCGACATCAGGAAGATCGCCCTCCCCTTCATGCGCGACCTGAACCGGATCTACGACGAGGGCGTCAGCCTCTACGTCGTGCAGGACGACGAGCGCATCTGCGTCGAGCGCGTGGAAAGCTCGCGCCCCTTGCGGCGCGTCATCAACGTCGGCGACCGCCACCTCCTCACGCGCGGCGCCGCGGGCCGCGTCCTCCTCGCCTACCTGCCCGAGGAGAAGCGCCGGAAGCTCGTGGAGATGGATCCCTTCACGACGGAGGAGGCCCTTGAGGAACTCAGGCGGAGCGGCTACACCGTGAGCCTCGGCGAGCGCGAGGAAGGCGTCAGCTCCATCGCGGCGCCGGTGTGGAACGCCCGGCGGGAAGTCGTCGCCGCGCTGGCGATGTCGGGCCCTTCGGTCCGTTTCGAAGGCTCCGGCTTCACCGACAAGATCGCCAAGGTAAAGAAGCACGCCGACCTCATCTCCGAGGCCCTGGGGCGCCGGGAGCGCTGAGCGAAAACCTTCCGCGCGCGTCGCGGCCGCGACGCCGGGAGGCCGGCAAAAAGCGCCCGCAGGATTGCTGATCCGG
>JAEUJG010000071.1 GCA_016794765.1 Spirochaetaceae bacterium
TACCTGCGGTTGGGGGGTGCCCACCCGCGGAACCCGCACCCGCCGGGGGCCCCCCGCGGGCGCGGGGGAAGCGCCCCCCCGGCCGCCGCTCCCCGCGGGGCCGGTTCCCGCGTCGGGCCGCGCGGGGGTATACTCGCCTCATGGACATTCTCGCCATGGAGGCGATCGACGGCGAAGAGCCGAATGGCCTCGATTTTTCCCTCTGCGACCTTTCGGGCAAGGAGTTCTCGCGCTGCTCCTTCACGGACTGCGATTTCTCCGAGTGCGACCTGACCGGAACGACCTTCGAGAAATGCGGCTTCACGAGCTGCAATCTCAGCAATCCCGTCATCGCGAAGGCCCGCTTCGTCGACGTGGTCTTCGACCGCTCGAAGCTGCTCGGCCTCAATTTCCACCATTGCGACCAGCTCGTCTTCGATATCGCCTTTCTCGAATGCGCCGTTCGGAGCTGCAATTTCACCGACCTCAAGATGAAGAAGGCCAGGTTCACGCGGTCGGAGTTCCGGGACTGCGACTTCCAGAACACCTTCCTCGTCGAGGCCGATTTCAGCGAGGCGGTCTTCGACAACACCCTCTTCCACAACTCGGACCTGCAACGAGCCTCGTTTTACCGCGCGGCCGGCTACTCGATAGATCCGGGAACGAACAAGCTGAAGAAGGCCGTCTTCAGCGTACCGGAGGTCCTCTCCCTCCTCGGCCCCCTGGGCATCGTCATCAAGGACTAGTCGGCGCCCGAACGCAGCCGCCGGACATAGGCGGCGAGATAGGCGTCGTACATCGCTTCATAGTCCGCGCCCCGCGCGTCGAGCGGCAGGTCGACCGCGGTGTCGCCGTCAAGGATGCGGCGGACCGGGAGGAGGAGGCTCGAGGTGCTCGATACGAAGAGGGAAAGGGCCGCGGAGGAAGCCTCCCCGAGCGTCAGGCGGCGCTCCTCCACGCGGACGCCGCGCTCCGCGAGGGCCTCCGCGAGGGTGTGCCGCGTGATGCCGGAAAGGCAGTCCACGGCCGGAGGCGTGTAGAGCACGCCGTCACGGGTGGGATCGAGGTAGAAGAGGTTGGTGCGGGTTCCCTCGGTGAGCTCGCCGCGCCGGTTGACGAGGAGGGCGTCCCAGGCGCCCAGGCGGGCGGCCTCGCGGAAGGCGACCGTGGAGAGGAGCATCGAGAGGCTCTTGGCGTTCGGGAAGTGGCGCTCGCCGCGGTAGGCGAGGCAGTCGACGCCCCGCTCCCGCGAGCCTGCGGGAGGGCGGAGGGGCGGGAGGAGGAAGGCGAACCAATCCGCCGCCCCGCCCTCCCGGCCGTACAGGAGGAGCTTCACGTTGCAGTCGGGGATCGCGTTCGCGGCGACGAGGCGCTCGAGTCCGGCGGTCACCGCCGCCGCCTCGGGAAGCCGCCCGATGCCGAGGACTCGGGCCGAGGCGAGGAGCCGCTCGGCGTGGAGGGAGGCGAAATAGAGAAGCCCCTCGCGGACCTTGAGCGTCTCGTAGCAGCCGTAGCCGTAGGTGATCTCCGTGTCGTCAAGCGAAAAGACCGCCGCCTCGGGTCCTGCCAGCTCGCCGCGGGCGAGCACGAAATCGCCGATCATGGTCGCCTCCCCTTGCGGAGACTATAGGCCCGCGATGGGCGAAAGACAAGGGACTCGGGCGTCGAGGAGGGCGTCAACTTCGCCGAGTTCGACGGCCCGCTCCGGCGGCCCGTCGCCGTGATCCGCCTCTCCGCCCGAGCTTGACGGAAAAAAGGCGGGAAAAAACGCGCGAGTAACCGTCTTCCTTTTCAAGCGGGTGAAGGCTGAATTCGCCAAGGGACCCCAGTCTTCACCATCGCGTTCAGAATCGTGATGAGCTTTCTCATGCAAGCAACTATAGCCACCTTGGGAAGCTTTCCCGCTGCG
>JAEUJG010000126.1 GCA_016794765.1 Spirochaetaceae bacterium
AGGACAAGTTCCCCCGCCCCTCCGCGCGCCAGCACCCGCGCCCGGCTTAGGGCGAGGGGGTAGCGCTCCGGCGCGACGGGCAGGGGTTCGAGGAGGCGGAGGGCCGCGGCGGGCAGGACCTCGCCCCGAGCCCGCTCGCCGAGGGCGAGCGACACGCAGGCAAGATTGCGGCAAGGACAGGAATTGGCGGGAACCATGGGGCCATTGTACTCGCCCAAGGCGAGAGGGCAAGGGCCTGACTTGCCCTTGCCCCTACCGGGCTAGCTGGTGCGCTTGAGGACGACGATGGTCAGGTCGTCGCTGAAATTCGTCGACGCGGCGAAGGATGCGAGGTCGGCGAGAAGGGCCTCGAGAAGGCCGGCCGCGGTGTCGGCGGGAGCGGCGGCCAGGCTGGCCTCGAGCCGCTCGCGGCCGTAGCGCCGGCCTTCGGGATCCTGCGCCTCCTCGAGGCAGTCGGTGTAGACGAGGAGGGTGTCGCCGGCTCCCGGCGAAAAGCGAAGGGCCGACCAACCGCCCTCGAAGCCTTCCTTGCCGAGGGGCGGACCGCGGAAATCGTCCTTGGTCCGCGGGACGATGGGGATGACCTGGTTCGAGCCCGCGCGGCGGAGGAGGATGTCGGGATGGGCGGCGTTGGCGTACTCCACGCGGCTCCCGTCGAAGCGGAGGAGGACTGCGGTGAGGTACTCGTCGACGCCGCCGAGCTCGGCCGCCAGCTCCTCGTGGAGGGCGGTCATGCACTCGCCCAAGGGCCGGCCGCGGAACTCCTCGAAGCGGCGCGCGAAGACCGCGCGGGAAAGGACGGCGACGAGGCCGGCGCCGACGCCGTGGCCGGAGACGTCGCCGACGACGAGGCCGCGGAGGCGGCCCTCCTCGGCGAAGATCTCGTAGAAGTCGCCGGAGACGCCGGCGGCGGCGCGGTACGCGAGGGCGAGGTCCCAGCCCTCCACGGCGGGGGGCTCGGCGGGGAAGAGGCCGCGCTGGACGCGCTCGGCGATCAGCATGTCGCGTTGCTGGATCTCGGCGGCGTTCTGGAGCGCCAGGCTGTTCCGCTCGATCTCCTCGCCGAGGCGGCGTTGGCGCTCGGTCGCGGCCTCGAGCTCCAGGCTCCGCTCGGCGATCTTGCGCTCCAGGGAAACGGAAAGCGCCTCGACCTCGCCGTAGACCCCGACGAACTGGGTCGCCAGGATGGCGGCGGCGCCGAGGACGAGGAAGAGGAAGGCGTACTTGGAATAGAACATCTCCCCGCCGGAATTGACGGCGACGATGTCGACGGCCGCGGCGACCGCGACGACGAGGGCGCCGACGGCGAGGCGGCCGGCCGCGGAGGAGAAGGCCTTGCGGAGGCGCGCGCCGGGCCCGCCCGACGCGGTCCGCGCCGCGGCGATGGTCTTGGGCGCGAGGACGAAGGCCAGCACGTAGGCGAGCTCGAGCCCGGTGGCGAGCTCCCAGAGGTTGTGCGCCGTCTCCGGCCGCGCGAAGAGGGCGAGGGGCAGGAGGGCGACCCCCAGGCCGAAGGCGATCCTGGTCACGGGGGTAGTGCGCTTGCCGAGGGCCAGGTCGAAGAAGGCCATGAAGATCGGCAGGAGGAGGAACATGGAGGCGTAGTCGATCCGGAGGAGGACGGCGGTGTCGCGGACGATGATCGCGGCGGAGCCGGTGCGGGTGAACAGGAAGAGGCCGAGCACGATGGTCGCGACGCCGTAGAGGAGGTAGGAACGGTTTTCGGGCCGCTGGGCGAAGAGGATGAAGTGATAGAGCCCGAAAAGGGCATAGACGCCGATCAGCATGATGTCGAGGTATTCCGTGCCGAGGCCGGCCAGCCGGGCGTAGCTGTCGATGACGAGGCCGTCGGTCGCGAGGCCGGTCCGCTCGTCGCTCGGGTCGCCGACGATGTGGAAGCTCAAGACGTTGCGGCCGACCTTCAGCATGCGCTTGTCGAGGGGCACGATCGTGTCGCGGAGGTGGCGTTCGGCGGCCAGGCCGCCGTCGGGCGCGAGGAAGAGCTCGTCGTGGATGCGGTTCCCGTTCAGGTAGAGGGCCCAGCCCTGGCCGGCCCGGGGGACGCGGCAGGACAGGCCGGTCGTGTTGATCAGGGTCAGGTCGGCCTCGAAGACGATGGAGAGGGTGAAGGACTCCGCCGGCTTCGATCCCAGGGCGAGGAAGCCCGGCTTCT
>JAEUJG010000150.1 GCA_016794765.1 Spirochaetaceae bacterium
GAGGGCGTTGACCAGGGTCATGAAGAGGCCGACGCGGCGCCGCAGGTCCTTCGACAGCTCGCCTTCGGGGTGGGTGCGCTGGATGTCCTCGAGGATGTAGTTGGAGTAGCGCTTCATCCGCGGATCGCCGTGGAGGGCGGTAAGGTCGGAGGAAAAGAGGAAGCGGTAGACGTTGGTCCGTTCGTGGGCGAACTTGACCATGTACTCCGAAACCACGCGGAGTCCCCGGAGCGTGCCCGCCCCGCCGCGCTGGGCGAAGAACTCCGTCATCCCCGCGATGAATTCCTCGAAACCGAGGGCGACGGCATCCTCGAGAAGCCGCTCGCGCGAGTCGTAATAGGTATAGAGGGACATGGCCGTGAGGCCGAGCCGCGCGGCGAGGCGGCGGGTCGAGAAGGAGAGATAGCCCTCCTCCTCGATCAGGCGCAAGGCCTCCGCGATGATGACGCGGGAATCCCCGAACTTTCTTTCTCTGCTCATGCTGACCCAAGTATCCACCATAAGGCGGGGATACGGCAAGATCCCGTCGCCGCCGACGTTGTAACGCACGTCGCCGTCAGGCGACGACGACGATCGCTTCCTTGCGGTCCAAGGTCGGCGGCGACCGCGTCCGAAACCTAGCGCCTTCTCCGCAAGACCGTGGCGCAGTTGGTGACGGCGGAGCCGCCGACGTTGAAGGCCACGCCGATCTCCGGATCGAAGCGCTCGGGCGCGGCGCCGATCGGCTCGCCGACCAGCTGCTTGTAGAGGAGGGCGTGCATGGAGACGCCGGTGGCGCCGACGGGGTGCCCCTTGGCCTTGAGGCCGCCCGAGAGGTTGACGCAGACCTGCGAATCGTCGCGGCCGAAGCGGCCGGCCAGGTAGTCGTGGCCGGCGCGGCCGTCCGCGGACAGCCCGAGGGCCTCCGTGGAGAGGAGTTGGTTGATCGTGAAGCAGTCGTGCACCTCGGCCAGGTCGATGTCCGCGGACGAGACGCCCGCCTCGAGGTAGGCGCGGCGGACGGCCTCCTTGCCCGCGAGGAGCTCGTGCATGTTCGAGCGCTTGGAGAGCGCGATGCGCTCGTTCGCGTGGCCGAGGCCGGCGATCTCCACGGAGCGCCCGCCGCGGGCCTCGGCGTCCTCGCGCCGCATCACGACGAGGGCCGCCGCGCCGTCGGTGACGAGGGAGCAGTCGTGGAGGCGCAAGGGCGCCGCTATCATCGGATTCTTCTCCGGCGGCAGGGCCAGGATCGCCTCCGCGGTGACGAGGCCGAGCTTGTCGGAGGGTCCGCCCTTGCCGAAGTGCGCGAGGGGATTGTCGAGGCCGTTGCGGTAGCCTAGGGCGGAGACGGCGGCGAGCATCCGCGCCAACGTGCCCTCGTCGAGCGAATACCGGGCGGCGTAGCCCTTGGCGTACTCGGCGAAGAGGGCCGGGAAGGTCATGCCCGCGGCGCCCTCCTCGGGCCAGTAGGAGCAGGTGGCGAGGGCGTGGGTGACGCCCTTCGTGTCGAGGAGGTTCATCTTCTCGACGCCGAGGACGAGGGCCACGCGGGCGCGGCCCGCCTCCACGGCGTAGATCGCGTCGTAGAGCGCGACGGAGCCGGAGGCGCAGGCGTCCTCGCACCTCGTCATGGGCTTGAAGCGCAGGCCCTCGGGATCGATTTCCGTCGCCAGGGAGGCGAGATGCTCCTGCTCCGCGAAGAGTCCGGGAGCGCAGGAGGCGACCCAGACCGCGTCGACGTCCTTGCCGGAAAGCCCCGCGTCCGAGAGGGCGCCGCGGCCCGCCTCGTACATGAGCTCGTAGATGGAGGCGAGGTCGGCGACCTCGCCGGTCTCCTTGTTCTTCTTGACGAAGCTGCCGAATTTCGTGTTGTAGGCGCCGACGATGCTCGCACGACTCATGGATTCGCTCCTTGGGGGTTTCTTGGCTTGGTTGTACCGACCGCTTCTAGCGCAGCTCCGCGGCGAAGCCGGCGACGAGCTCCTTGAAGAGGACGGGATTCTCGGCCATGACGGAATGGCCCACCCCCTCGAGGATCTCGAGGCGGGCGGCCGGGAAGGCCTCGGCGGTCTCGCGGGCCATGGCTTCGGTGACGATGGGATCGAGGCGGCCCCAAAGGACGAGGACCGGCGCGCGGAAGGCTCCGCAACGGCCGCGGTAGTCGAAGCGTCCCAGCGCGCGCGCGTTGCCGATCCAGGCGGGCGCCGCCATCCGGGCGGCCTCGGCCACGAGGGTTTCGAAGAACGCGGGATCCTTCAGCGTCGGCACCACGGTCGCCAGGGCCTTGGCGAGGATCTCGCGGTTCGTCCGCATCATTTCGATAAGGGGATGGCGCGCCTCCGGGGTGACGAGGCCCGAGGGAGAGGCCGAGTCGACGAGGACGAGGCCTCGGAACAACCCGGGATTGCGGACGGCGGCGGAGATGGCGACCGCTCCGCCGAGGGAATGGCCGACGAGGATCGGCCGCTCCAGGGCGAGGGCCGCGGCGAAGGCCGCCAGGGCGTCGGCGTAGCGGTCCAGGTCGACCTCGCCTTCCAGGGGCTCCGATCCGCCGAAGTTCGGCAGATCGAGGGCGATTGTCCTGAAGCCCGGGAGGTCCATCGCCCGGGAGTACCAGGCGGCCGAGCCCGTATTGCCGTGGACGAAGAGCAGGGGCCTTCCCTCGCCGCTTTCGAAGTAGCGGATCCGGCCCGTCGGCAGGGTCGCGAATTTCTCTTCCATGGTCGCCTCCTAAGGTTTCCGTTTCGCGGGGCCCGCCCGGCCCCCGCGCCCCTCGACCTCGTCCAGGAAGGGCTCAAGCTCGGCCAGGATCGCCTCCGGTCGCTCGATGACGACGGCGTGCCCCGCGCCCTCGACGACGCCGAGGCGGGCGCCGGGGATCCCGTCCGCGATGACGCGGGCGAAGCCCGGGTGCTTGAGGATGTCCCGGCCGCCCACGAGGACGAGGGTCGGACAGGTTATGCGTCCGAGGAGCGGCGTCGCGTCGATAGCGAGGAAGGCGTCGCAGAGCCGGACGAAGGATTCGAACCACTCGCGGGGCAGGGCGGCCACGGCGTCGGCGCGCCGGGCCAGGGCCTCCCCGTTGGCGGCGATGTAGGCCGCCGAGTAGTTCCAGGGCAGGATGGTCTTGTAGAAGAGCCGGGGATCCGCGAGCGCGGCGGCCTTCCAGGACTCGACGGCCGCGCGGAGCAGCGCGTCGACCTCGCTCGCCCCGTCGATGACGACGAGGCTCCGCGCGAGGTCGGGCCGCGCGGCCGCCAGGAGCATCGCCACC
>JAEUJG010000240.1 GCA_016794765.1 Spirochaetaceae bacterium
CGCCTACATGCTCCCCGTCTTCGAGAAGGATTCAGGCTACAAGGTCGAGGTGATCGCCGTCGGCACCGGCGCCTCCCTCAAGATCGGCGAGAAGGGCGACTGCGACGTGGTCCTCGTCCATGCCCGCGCCCTCGAGGACGCCTTCATGGCCGCCGGCTTCGGCGCCGACCGCAAGGACGTCATGTACAACGACTTCATCATCCTCGGGCCCGCCGCCGATCCCGCCGGCGTCGCCAAGGCCAAGACCGCGACGGAGGCCCTGTCCCTCGTCGCCAAGGCCGGCGCCTCCTTCGTCTCCCGCGGCGACAAGTCCGGCACCCACGTGAAGGAGCTCGAGGTCTGGAAGGCCGCGGGCGTGAATCCCGTCGGCGCCGCCTGGTACAAGGAAGCCGGCCAAGGCATGTCCCAGGTCATCATCATGGCCGACCAGATGAAGGGCTATACGATCGCCGACCGCGCCACCTGGCTCGCGATGAAGGACAAGTCGACCCTCAAGATCCTCTCCCAGGGCGATGCCGTCCTCTTCAACCCCTACGGCGTCATCACCGTGAATCCCGCCAAGTGGCCGACCGCCAACTACGCCGGCGCCAAGGCCCTCATGGAGTTCCTGACCGGCGCCAAGGGCCGCGAGCTCATCGCCGCCTACAAGATCGCCGGCGAGCAGTGCTTCTACCTTTTTAAGTAGAGGAATCGAGTGAAGGAAGCCTTCCGCCTCCTCGCCTCGGGCGATCCCGAGACCTGGGGCATCGTCTGGAGGAGCCTGCGCTTCTCCTTCTTCTCGACCTTGTTCGCCCTCCTTCCCGGCATCCCCGTCGGCGTCGCCCTCGGGGTCCGGGAATGGCGGGGGCGGCGGACCCTCGTCGCCCTCCTCAACGCCTTCATGGCCCTTCCCACCGTCGTGATCGGCCTCCTCGTCTACTCCCTCATCTCCCGATCGGGACCCCTGGGCTTTCTCGACCTCATGTACTCGCCCGGCGGCGTCGTCTTCGGCCAGGCCTTCCTGGCCTTCCCCGTCGTCGCCTCCCTCACGCAGGCGGGCCTCTCCAAGCTCGATCCCCGCTTCCGCGAGACCCTCGTCACCCTCGGCGCCGGCCCCTGGCGCCGCCTCTTCTCCACCCTCTTCGAAACCCGCGCGGTCCTCGTGGCCGCGATCGTCGCCGCCTTCGGCCGCGTCACCGGCGAGGTCGGCGTCTCCATGATGCTCGGCGGCAACATCCGCTTCTCCACGCGCACGATGACCACCGCGATCGCGCTCGACGCCGCCAAGGGCGAGTTCGAGCGCGCCGTCTCCCTCGGCGTCGTCCTCCTCGCCGTGGCGATCGCGGTCAACGTCTCCCTCCACGCGCTCGCGCCCCGGGAGGCCGCGTGAGCGCCGCCGCCCGGGGCCGCGAGCCCCTCTTCCGCGCCGAGGGCCTCGAGCTCCGCTACGGCCGCGCCGGACGCGGGCGGGCGGGCCTCGCCTCGTCCGCCGCCGGCGGCCGGCGCCAAACCGCCTTCGCGGCCGAGCGCCTCGAGATCGGGGAGGGCGAGGTCGTGGCCCTGCTCGGGCCGAACGGCTCGGGCAAGACGAGCCTCCTCAAGGCGCTGAACGGCCTCATCAAGCCGGCCGCCGGCCGCATCCTCTTCCAGGGCGAGGATCTCCACGCCTCCCGCTCCCTGCGCCGGCGCAGCGTCTACCTCCACCAGGCGCCCTACATCCTGGCCGGATCGGTGTCGTACAACCTGTACTACGGCGCGGGCGCCCGGGGCCTCGGACGCAGCGAGGCGGAGGCCGGCGTCGCGGAGGCCCTCTCCCTCCTCGGCCTCGCGGGCTACGAGCGGCGCGGCCACCGCGAGCTCTCCGGCGGCGAGGCCCAGCGCGTCGCCCTGGCCCGCGCGCTCGCGGCGGGGGCCGACGTCCTCCTCCTCGACGAGCCCACCGCGAGCGCCGACGCCGCCAGCGCCGCCCTCGTCCTCGGCGCCCTCCGCGCCCGCGCGGCGGCCGGCGCCACCATCGTCTTCTCCAGCCATGACCCGGCCCTCGCCGCGGCCCTGGCCACGCGGACCATCGTCCTCGAGGCCGGCGCCGTCGTCGCGGACCGAAGGGAGTAACATGCCGACCGAAGCCCTCCATCCCGACGAGGCCCTGCGCCTCGTCCTCCACGCGGCCCCGCCGCCGGTCCTCGAGCTCGTGCCGCTCGGGGAGGCCCAGGGCCGCGCCCTGTCGAAGGCGCTGCCGGCCCTCGTCGACCAGCCGCCCTTCGACAAGTCCGCGATGGACGGCTTCGCCCACGACCCCGCGAGCCCGGCGGAGCTTTACCGCGTGGTCTCCGCCGTCGCCGCCGGAGCCTCCTCCTCCCGCGTGCTCGGGCCCGGCGAGTGCTCCAGGATCATGACCGGTGCGCCCATCCCGCCCGGCGCCTCCGCCGTGCAACGCGTCGAGTGGACCGAGGAGGCGGGCAAGGCCGCCGACTGCGCGGTCCTCGTCCGCTTCCTCAAGCCCGAGGGCGTCTCCAACGTGATCCGCCGCGGCGAGAACCTCCGCGCCGGCGAGCCCCTCCTGTCGCCGCGCCTCCTCGAGCCGCAGGACATCGGCATCCTGGCGGCCTCCGGCTACGGCGAGGTCGAGGTCGCGCGCCGCCCCCTCGTCGGCGTCGTGTCCACGGGCGACGAGCTTTGTACGCCCGGGACTCCCCTCGGCCCGGCCTCCATCTACGATTCGAACGGCCCCCAGCTCGCCGCGCAGGCCCGCGCCGCCGGCTGCGGGGCGCGCTTCTACGGCGCCGTCCGCGACGAGCCCGGCGCCCTCGAGGCCCTGCTGGAGCGCGCCCTGGAGGAGTGCGACGTGGTCCTCGTTTCGGGCGGCGTCTCCATGGGCGACTTCGACTACGTGCCGCGCGCGCTCGAGGCCCTCGGCGTGGAGCGCGTCTTCCACAACCTCGCGATGCGCCCGGGCAAGCCCACCTGGTTCGGCCGCCGCGGCGCCACGGCCGCCTTCGGCCTGCCCGGGAACCCGGTCTCCACCTTCGTCAACTTCGAGGTGCTGGTCCGGCCCCACCTCGCCGCCCGCATGGGTCTGGCCCACGAGCCGCGCGTCGTCCGCGCCCGGTTGGCGGCCCCCCTCGTCCGGCGCGGCTCCGACCGCGTGGAGTTCCTGCCCGCCCGGCTCGAGCGGGCCGGCGCGGGCGAAGGGGCCGAACAGGCCGCGAGGCCCCTCGGCTACCACGGCTCGTCCATGCTCAACGTCCTCGCGGAGGCGGACTGCCTCCTCCGCATGGAGCTCGGCCGCGAGCGGATCGAGGAGGGATCGATCGTCGATGCGCGACTCCTACGGGCGTGAGGTCAAGTACCTCCGCGTCTCGGTCACCGACCGCTGCAACCTCCGCTGCGTCTACTGCATGCCCGAGGAGGGCGTCCCGCTCCTCAGGCACGAGGACGTCCTGTCATTCGAGCGCATAACGCTTGTCGCGGAGGCCGCCGCCCGGCTCGGCTTCCGGAAGATCCGCCTGACGGGCGGCGAGCCCCTGGCGCGGAAGGGCTTTCCCGAGCTCGTCTCGATGCTCGCGGCCCTGCCCGGGATCGAGAAGCTCGCGATGACGACCAACGGCACCCTCCTCGCGCCCGTCGCCGCCGAACTCAAGGCCCGGGGCCTCGATTCGGTCAACGTCTCGCTCGACACGCTCGATCCGGAGCGTTACGCCGCCCTGACCCGCGGCGGCCGGCTCGCGGACGCGATGGCCGGCGTCGACGCCGCCCTCGCGGCGGGCCTCCCCGTCAAGCTGAACGCCGTGGCCCTGGAGGACGCGCTCCCCGGCGAGCACGCGGCGCTGCGCGCCTACGCGGCCTCCGTCGGGGCGGACATCCAGTTCATAGCCCGCTACGACCTGGCCGAGGAGAAGCGCGACGGCGGCGACTACGAACGGCCGCCCAAGTGCGGGACCTGCGACCGGCTCCGCCTCCTGGCCGACGGCAGCCTCAGGCCCTGCCTCCACGGCGAAGTCGCGGTGGCTGTGGATTGGAACGACATCGAGGGAAGCATCCGCGAGGCGGTTTCCCTGAAGCCCGCCCGCGGGCTCACCTGCACCGGCCTGGCGGTCGGGCAAATCGGAGGATGAGCGTGGAAAGCAAGCTGAGCCACGTCGACGAGGGCGGCAAGGCCCGTATGGTCGACGTTTCGGAGAAGAAGCGCGTCCGGCGCACCGCGCGGGCGGCCGGCCGCATCCACCTCGCCCCCGCGACGGTGGCCCTCGTCCGCGGGAACGGCATAGCCAAGGGCGACGTCCTGGCCGTGGCCCGGATCGCCGGCGTCATGGGCGCCAAGCGGACGAGCGAGCTCATCCCGCTCTGCCACAACGTCGAGATCGAGCACGTGGACGTCCAGCTCCGCCTCGTGGACGACGGGGTGGAGATCGAGAGCCGCTCGGTCTGCACCGACAAGACGGGCATAGAGATGGAGGCCCTGACGGCCGTCTCCATCGCGGCCCTGGCGATCTACGACATGTGCAAGGCCGTGGACAAGGGGATGGTGATCGGCGAGATCCGCCTCCTCGAGAAGACCAAGGAGGAAATGGAATGACCCCGCTCCCGACCGAGGGCGATTTCGAGATAGTGTCGCTCAACGTTTCCATGATAACCGGCGTCCGGAAGACCCCCGTGGGGGCCTTTGTCCTGGCCCCGGGCCTCGGCGTCGAGGGCGACGCCCACGCGGGCCTCGTCGAGGACCGCCAGGTCTCCCTCCTCGCGGTCGAGGAGATCGAGGAGGCTAGCGCCGTCCTCCAGGCCCGCAAGGCTTCCGGCCAAGCGGGCGGCTGCGCGCGGGCCTCGCTCGACAGCCTGAAGCCCGGCGACTTCGCCGAGAACGTCACGACCCGCGGCCTGGCCCTCCACGAGCTGCCGGTCGGCACGCGCGTCGAGATCGGCGGCGCCCTTCTCGAGGTTTCGAAGATCGGCAAGGAGTGCCACACGGCCTGCGAGATCCGCCGCCTCGTCGGCGACTGCGTCATGCCGCGCAAGGGCATATTCATGCGCGTCCTCAGGGGCGGGGAGGTCCGGCGTGAAGATCGCGGTCATTACCGTATCCGATAGGGCCTCGGCCGGCGTCTACGCC
>JAEUJG010000243.1 GCA_016794765.1 Spirochaetaceae bacterium
GCCTGCGAGACGGTCTGTCCCTCCAAGCCCAGGAAGGCGATCCTCGTGGAGGGGCGCGCCGTCCAGGATCTGGCCCGCGTCCTTGAGGGCCGGGCGGGCGCCGCCGCGCAGAACGCTCCCCTCGTCCTCCCGGAGCTCAAGGCTTCGGGGCAGTCCGGGGCGGCGGAGGGAAATTCCGGGTTCGAGGGCGGCGAGGCCGCCGGGAGTCCGGACGGCGCTCAAGGCGGGAGTCCCGGCGGAAGCGACGGCTTCCCCTTCTAGGCTCCTCCCCGGTATGGTTAGGCCATGCGCCCCTCCAATTCCCCGCTCCGCCGACGCCGAATAAGCCTCGTAACACTAGCCTTGAGCCTCTGCTTCGCGGCGGCCTGCGCGGCTGGGGAGGCGAGCCCCCTTACGGCCACCCTGGTCTTGGAGGGCAGCCTTCGCCCCGGCGATCCCCTCCTGGCCTGGTTCTGGGCGCCGGCCTCCCTTGAGGGCGGCACCGCCGAACTCCTCGACGCGGCCGGGAAGCGCCTTGGCGCCGCGCGGACCTTTGCGATGCCCGCCGCCTATCTTGCCGCCGCCGGCCTTTCGCCGGCGCCTGCCGCCGGCTTAGCGCCGGCCGCGCCCGCTCCGGCCGCCGGCCCGGCACCCGCGCCGGCGGCGGCGACGCCCGCTCCGGCCGCAGCCGCGCCCGCACCCGCCGCGGCGACGGAGCGCCTCTACGGCATCCTTCTGGCCCTTCCCCTTGAGGCCAAGCCGGGCGCCTGCCGCCTGGTCGTGCGCGGCCAGGTGCCCGCCGGAGGTGCGGCGCGGCGGGCCTTTTCCGCGGAGGCGGGCCTGGTCGTCGAGCCGCGGACCTTCATCAGCGAGGATATTCCCCTGGACGCGGCGAACACGGCCATCCGCAAGGAACCCGATCCCAAGAAGGAAGCGGAGGCGCGGGCCCTGGCCGAGCTCCTGGCCCGGGTGGACGCTGACGCGGTCTACCTCGACGCCCCCTTCGTCCTGCCGGTCGACGCGGCCGCCCGGCGAAGTTCCACCTTCGGCGACGAGCGGCGCTACCTCTACGCGAGCGGGGGGGCGGACACGAGCCGGCACCTCGGCGTGGACTTCGCCGTCGTGAAGGGCACGCCCGTCCGGGCCGCCGGCCGCGGCCGCGTGGTTTTCGCCGGCCAGCGGATCGTCACGGGCACGACCCTCGTGATCGAGCACCTGCCCGGCCTCTATTCGATCTACATGCACCTCGCCGAGGCTTCGGTCCAGGTCGGAAGGCTCGTCCAGTCGGGCGAAATCGTCGGGAAGTCGGGGAATTCCGGGCTTTCCACGGGTCCCCACCTCCATTGGGAGCTCCGGGCGGGCGGCCGGGCCGTCGATCCGGACTTCCTGGTGGCGCGCCCTCCGCTTGACAAAGCTCGGCTAATCGCTACAATGGCTACGCGATCGAAGGGAGGTGATTAACATTAAGCAGATTATCGTCGACGAGAGCGAGCCGCTCGAGAAGGCCATCAAGCGCTTCAAGCGCATGGTCGAAAAAGAGGGCATCATCCGCGAGTGGAAGAAGCGCGAGTTCTTCGAGAAGCCCTCCACCATCAAGAACCGGAAGAAGAAGGCCCTCGCGCGCAAGCTCCTCAAGAAAGCGCGCAAGCCCCGGGACTCCAAGGGCGGCTACTAATCCCTCCGATCGGAATCTTGGAAATCATGGCCGTAAAGGTGTATAAAGCCTTTACGGCTTTTTTATTTGGCGAAGCTCGCGCCATCGGCGACGTCGCCGCTTGGGAATGTCGCACACAAAGGCACGAAGGCGCCAAGGCTTCGTGAGCTCCGTGCCTCCATGTGCCAATTCTTCGTGTTTGCGCCTCTCGCCAGCTTCGTCGGCGTCATAGAGCGGGGAGTCGCAGGGAGAAAAATGATGATTGCACCCCATAATCCGCGGACGGGTCTCCGTGCCCTCCGCCCCGTCCTTGCCCTTGCGGCCCTTCTTGCCGCCACCTCCTGCGGCGGCCGGTCCGGCGCCGAGGCGAGCGCCGAAGCGGCGGGCGGCGGGCCGACGGGGCCCAATCCGACCCTGCGCACGGTGGAGCTCCGGGCGGGCGACGCGAGCATCCTGGCCGAGGTCGCGCTGACGCCCGGCGAACGCGAGCGGGGGCTCATGTTCCGGAAATCCCTTCCCGAGGGGCGGGGCATGCTCTTCGTCTTCGAAGCCGACCAGCGCCTGGCCTTTTGGATGAAGAACACGACGCTTCCCCTGTCGATCGCCTATATCTCCGCTGACGGGGTGATCCGCGAAATCCGCGACCTCGAGCCGCTGTCCCTCGCCCCCGTGGAGGCGGAGCGCTCGGTCCGCTACGCGCTGGAGACGCCCCGCGGCTGGTTCGACCGGGTCGGCCTCAAGGCGGGCGACCGCTTTGCGATTCCCCGCTTCTAGGGCGGCCCCGGGCCTCCCGCGTTGACGGCAGGGTTCCGACATGGCTATGTTCAATTTACTACGGAGGAGCAAGGTGCTCGACATCATCACCTACGGCAACGAGACCCTGACGAAGAAGGCCGAGCCGGTCACGGAATTCGGGCCCGAGCTCGCGGCCTTCATCGAGGAGCTCTACGAGGCCATGAAGCGGGGGCGGGGCATCGGCCTGGCCGCGCCGCAGGTTGACCGCCTCGTGCGGGTCTTCGTCACCGGCGTGGACGGCGACAAGCTCCGCGCCTTCGTCAATCCGGAGATCGTCCTCACCTCTCCCGAAGAGGTCGACTACGAGGAGGGCTGCCTGTCCCTGCCCGGCCTCTACACGATGGTGAAGCGTCCGGAGACGATCAAGATCCAGGCCCAGAACGAGAAGGGCCGGCCCTTCGTTCTCGAGGCCTCCGGCCTCCTGGCGCGGGTCCTCCTCCATGAAAACGACCACCTGAATGGCGTCCTCTTCATCGACCGCCTGAACGCGGCCAAACGCGAGAAGGCCCTGGCCCAGTACCTCCGCAAGGTCAGGATGTAAGGCCCGGTGCGCGTCCTCTTCGCCGGCAGCCCGGAGATAGCCCTGCCCAGCCTGGAGGCCCTCGCCGCCGAAGGCCTCGTCGCGGGCGTCCTCACGAATCCCGACGCCCAGCGTGGTAGGGGCCTCGGCGCCGCGCCGACGCCCGTCGCCCTGGCCGCGGAGCGCCTCGGCCTCCCGGTCCTGAAGCCCGAGCGCCTCGGCGCCGAGGCCCGCGAGGCCGCCGCCGCCCTCAAGGCCGAGCTTCTCGTGTCCTTCGCCTACGGCCGCATCTTCGGCCCCAAGTTCCTGGCCCTCTTTCCCCGGGGCGGGCTCAACGTGCATCCGAGCCTCCTCCCCAAATACCGCGGTTGCGCGCCGATCCCCGCGGCCATCCTCCACCGCGACGCGGAGACCGGCGTGGCGGTGCAGCGCCTGGCCCTGGCGATGGACGAGGGCGAGCTCCTGGCCGTCGAGCGCCTGCCGCTCTCCGGGCGCGAGACGACGGAGAGCCTTTCCGCCCTGGCGGCGACGGTCGGCGCCGGGCTCCTGCTCCGGGTCGTCCGCGAGCTCGAGGAGGGACGGGAGTCCGGGCGGCCCCAGGAAGGGGAGGCGAGTTACTGCAGCCTCCTCGCCAAGGAAGACGGCCTCCTCCACTGGGATGAAAGCGCCCTGGACCTCGACGCGCGGGTGCGCGCCTTCCATCCCTGGCCGGGCGCCTTTACCTGGCTCAAGGGCCAGCGGCTCACGATCCTGGAGAGCGAGGCCTATCCGGGCGAGGTCTGGGCCGGTCCGCCGCCGCCCGCCGGGGGTCAGAC
>JAEUJG010000246.1 GCA_016794765.1 Spirochaetaceae bacterium
AACCCGGCGAGTCCCCGACCAGGACGCGGCTCGCGCCCGCCCTCTTGAGCCAGCGGACCGCCGCGGCGAGGAGGGCCGGATGGACCGTCACCGCCCGCTCGTGCCCGTTCGAGTTGAGGAGGTTCGGCTTCAGGAGCACCGAGGCCCCTCCGACCTCGAAACCACCCGCGAGCTCGATCGCCTCGGCGACGGCGCGATCCAGGGCCGCCGCTTCGTAGTCGGCGCAACGGACGAGGGAAACGGTCGAACTCATGCGGAACTCCTCCATGTGCCCGGAGGGCTTGAAGGCTCCGGGATACCCGGACTATACCCTTGGGCGAAGCCGGAGGGGAAGCCCGCGTTGACCGCCGCGCCGGCCTCGACGATACTTAGTGTCTGACCGGGGCGTCCGCAAGGAGGATTCGTGCGAACAAGGCTCCTCGCCCTCTTCCTGTTCCTGGCCGCGACCGCGTTCGCCGCGGCGGGCCCGGTGCGCGCGGGCTTCGACAAGGCCTATCCCCCCTTCGAATACCTCGACGCTTCGGGCAAACCCGCCGGCTTTACGGTCGAACTCGCGCGGGCGGTCGCCCGGGAGATGGGATTCGAGCTCGAGCTCGTCGGCGGCGAATGGGACGCCATCAAGGCGGACTTCGCCGCGGGCCGGCTCGACATGCTGACGGGGCTCCTCTATTCCGAGGAGCGCGACCGGCTCTACGATTTTTCGACTCCCCACTCCAGCCTGAGTTATTCCCTCTTCGTCCGCCGCGGCGCCTCCGCGGGCGAGCGGCTCGAAGACTATCGCGTCCTGCGGCTCGGCTGCCAGGAAGGGGACTTCATCCACGAGCGGCTCCTGGAGCTCGGCCTCCGCCCCATCCTCTTCGCGAACCCGGGACTCGCTTTGGAGGCCCTGGCGCGGCGCGAGCTCGACGCGGTCGTCGCGCCCAAGCCCGTGGGCTATCATGAAATCAAGCAACGCGGCATCCTCGGCCTCGAGTCGGTCGGGAGCGCCTTCTTTCCCCGGCGGTATTGCTTCGCCGTGCGCTCGGACAACTACGATCTCGTTTCCCGCCTCAACGAGGGCTTGGCGCTCGTCAAGCTTTCGGGCGAGTACGACCGCATCTTCGACGCGCGGCTCGGCGTTTTCGAGCCGAAGACCGGGGGGCCGGCCGAGATCCTCATCTGGGTCGCCCTCGTGGCGGGTCCCTTGGGCATCATCGCCCTCGGCGCGACCCTCCTGTCGCGCCGGCTCAAGCGCGTCGTCGAGGAGCGGACCGCCGAGCTCCGCGCGCTCAACGAGGAGCTCGAGCTCAGGGTGGAGGACCGGACGGAAGCCCTGCGCGAGCGGGCGAAGGAACTGGCCGCCGCCCACGGGGAGGCGCTCGCCGCCAACAACCGGCTCGAGGCCGCGATAGCCGACCTCGTCGCGATGCGCTCGAGTCTCATCCGCGCCGAGCGGCGAGCCGTCGTCGGCCGCCTGGCCGCGGGCCTGGCCCACGAGCTCAACAGTCCCCTGGCCGCCCTTCGCTCCGCGGCGGAGAGCCTCGCCTCCCTGGTGGAAGGACGCTTCTCCGCCCTGATGCCCTTCCTGCGTTCCGCCGACCTGGCGAGGATGGCGGTCTTCTCCGAACTGCTCCTGGCCTCGCGCGACGCGGGCAGCCGCCTCGTCTCCCGCGCCGAGCGTCGGGCGACGGAGGCGGCCCTTGGGGCGGCCGGCCTCGGCGACCGCGAGGAGGCCGAGACCCTGTCCGAGTTGTTCGCCGACATGGGCCTCTCGGCGGAAAGCCTGCCCCTGCCGGAGCTCGCCGCCCTGCCCAAGGAGGACCGCCTACGCCTCGTGGCGGCCGTCTCGGAGACCGCGGCCTTCACCCGGCTGGCTTCCATCGTCGTCGCCGAAGTCGGCCGGGCCGCGGGCGTCATCGGCGCCCTCGAGAACTACGACCGCAGCCTGCCGCGGCCGGCCGCCTTCCCCGTCGACCTCGCCTCGACCCTGGACAAGGTCGTCGGCTTCTTCGGCGACCGCTTCGGCGGCGGCGTTCAACTCGCCAAGGACTACGCCGCGGACCTGCCGCCGGTCCTCGGCGAGGAGGAGCGCTTCCTCGTCGTCTGGATGAACCTCGTGGAGAATTCCCTGGAGGCGATGGCCGGCGAAGGGCGCCTTTCGATCACGACGAGCCGCGACGGCGCCGAAGCCTTGGTCGCCTTCGAGGACACCGGGCCCGGGATACCGGCCGACAAGGTCCCGGAGCTCTTTACCCCCTACGGCGCCAACCGCCGCGCCGCCGCCGGAGAGGGACTCGGCCTTTCGGCAGCCGCGGCCATCGTGGAGGAAGAGGGCGGTTCCATCGGCTTTGAAAATTCCATGAGCGGAGGTTCGCGGATCGTCGTCCGGCTTCCCCTCTCGGTCCCGGTCCCGAGGCCATGAAGGAAGCCATCCTCTGCGTCGACGACGAAGCCGTCGTCCTCCTCTCCCTCAAGATGGAACTCAGGCTCCTCTTCGGCCAGCGCTATTCCTATGAATCCGCGCTGTCCGGCTCCGAGGCCGAGGAAATCGCGGCCGAACTCGAGCGCGAAGGCCGGTCGATTCCCCTCGTGATCACCGACTGGTTGATGCCGGGCCTCCGCGGCGACGAGCTCCTCATCCACCTCAAGCGCAGCCGTCCCGGACTCCGGGGCATCATCATCACGGGAAACATGTCCGACGAGTCCTTCGAGGCGGCCCGCGCCCAAGGCGGCCTCATCGCCTGCGTCCGCAAGCCCTGGTCGCAGGCCGAACTGAACCGCCTCATCCTCGCCGCCCTCGACACCGGGGGCGGCGGGGCGGACAAGGGCTCCGGCGGCGGCGAGGCCGGCGGCGGCGGGGCCTGTCTCGAGGCTTCGTCCTAGAGAAGCATGCCCAGACTCAGGTCGAGGCGCGGTTCCGCAAAGCCGGAGGGATCGAGCTCGGCGGAGAAGCGGAATCCGGCCACGAGGGGCGAAGGATCAAAGAGCCATCGCCCCTCCGCCGCGAGGCCGGCCGGCCAGCGGGGCTCGGAGAGGGCGGCGCCCTGTCCTCCCGTCGCGACTTCCCCCGACAAGCCGACTTGGAAGCTCGGCCCCGCGCACCAGAGGCCCGCGCGCAGGAAGCCGCGGGCCGCCGTGTCGCCGCCCGAGTCGATGTCGAGGGCCATGCCGGGCGCCAGGCCGAGGCGCAGGGCGCCGAGGGAATAGGAGGCCGGCAGCGATGCTTCGACGAAGCCGCCGCCCGCCGTCGGCGCGCCGGGTAGGAGGGGCGCCGCGGCGCTCCCGAAGGCGCCGCGCAGGAAGACCGCGAGCGCCGCCTTGGAGTGCGGGGGCAGGAGGGGCAGGCCGAGTGAAAGGGCCGCCTCGACGCCGCCGCCCTCTCCGGGCTCCACGGCGCCGCCGAAGCAGATGAAGAGGGGGCCGACGCCGAGGCCGGCGCCGACGGAGACGGCCGGAGGCTCCGCGCGGTCCGGAGCGATTGTCGCCCCCATCTCGAGCGCGAAGGCGCCGCGGGGCACTCCCCGGGGATCGGCGAAATGGCGCAGTCCAGGCAGGCCGAAGGAAAGGCCGAGGGGCTCCACGACGAGCCGCGAATCGAGGATCACGAGGGTCTCGCGGCGGACGGCCTCCCCCGCGGTAGAGGCGTCCGGGCCGGCGCCCGGCGGGGTGGCGGGCCGCGCCTCGAGCAGGACCGCATAACGTCCATCGGGCAGGGGCGCCCCGTCGCCGTCCCGGCCGTTCCAGGAAAAGGACTGGCTCCAGGTGTCGAAGGAGGGGAACTCAGTCGCCGCGACGAGGCGGCCCCCGGCGTCGCGGATCGACAGCGAGGCGCTGCCGTAGGAGCTGACCTCGAACCCGAGGGAGCTCCGGCCGTGGAGCCCCGCGTTCCGCGGATTGAAGGATGCCCTGCCCGCGCGGAGGGGCGACACCTCGAAGGGCGCCGGCTCCAAGGTGGCCTCGAGGTAGCTCGTCCGGCCCTCCGCGATGTCCACCGCGCGCTCGGCGTCGCGATGGGCGAAGCGGCGGATCCGCACGAGCCGGGTTCCCGTCGGCAGTTCGACGAGGCCCGTGCCCTTCCGCTCGCCGTCGACGTAGAGTTCGGCGTCGGCGGGGATGACGCGCGAGTAAAGGAAGCCGGTCAGGCGCTCGAGGGTAAAAACGATCTTGGTCAGGGTCCTTTCCGCTAGGGTCACGCGGAGTTCCCGCGCCTTGTAGCCCGGGGCTTCCACCCTGACGAGGTAGTCGCCCGGCGCGAGCCGGGCCTCGGCGACGGGCGTGCGGCCGAGATACCGGTGGTTGAGGCTCGTCTCGGCGCCGTCGAAGAGCCCCTTGAGCTCGCCGCGCTCGCCGAAGGCGCGAACCTCGAGGGCGGCGTAGCCCGAGTCCGCGGTCGCCTCGACGGCGACGCTCGGCGCGGTCGGACTCGCGGACTCCGCCGCGGCCGCCGCCGCGCCCAGGAAAAGGCGGAGTCCGAGAATCGCCAGGACGGCCGCCCGCGCTGGGCGCGCGGGGCCGCGGAGTGAAGGGAAGGCTGCCATGGAACCATCATATCGCTTCGGACGAGGCCGCCGCAACGACCGCCCTTGCCTTCGAAGCGAAGCGAGGCTAGAGTCTCACGATAAGGAGGCCGCATGCAACGGCTACTGCCCATCGCCTCGGGCAAGGGAGGGGTGGGGAAGAGCGTCCTCACGGCCAACCTCGGGCTCGCCCTTTCCCGCCTCGGCAAGACCGTCGTCCTCGTCGACCTCGACCTCGGCGCCTCGAACCTCCACACCTGCCTCGGCATCCGGAACAAGCATCCGGGCCTCGGCTCCCTCGTCTGGAAGACCGAGCGGAGCCTCTCCGCCCTCCTCGTGGAGACGGGCTACGAACGGCTGTGGCTCGTGCCCGGCGACAATCTCCTTCCCGGCACCGCCAACCTTGAATGGAACTCGAAGCGGCGCATCCTCAAGGAGCTGCGGTCCCTCCCCGCGGATTTCGTCCTCCTCGACCTGGGCGCCGGCTCCTCCTACAACGTCGTCGACTTTTTCCTCGCCGCGACCTCCGGCCTCCTGGTCCTCTGCCCCGAGATCACCGCGGTGCTCAACGCCTATTCCTTCCTGAAGACCGCCGCCTTCCGCCAGCTCCATCGCTCCTTTCCCGAGGGCAGCCCGGAGCGCGCCGAGGTGCTCGCCTTCGCGGGGGCCAAGACCGAGGGTTCGGGGCAGTCCTTCCTGGACTTCGCCGCCTCCCTGGCCGCCCGCAGTCCCGAACGCGGGCCCGCGGGCCTGGAGGGGCTGAAGCGGCTCAAGCCCCGGGTCGTCATGAACCGCGGCCGCTCGCCCGAGGACGCCGAACTCGGCTATCGCCTCCGCGACATCTCCGGCAAGAATCTCGGCCTGGGACTCGAGTTCGGCGCCTTCCTCCTCGAGGACGAGGGGGTCGCCCGAAGCATCGCCGCGCGGCGTCCCCTCCTCGACCTCGATCCCGCCTCGCCCTTCGCCAGGGGCGTGGCGGCCTTTGCCCAGCGCCTGGCCCTGACCCCGGCGGAGGCGCCCCTGCCGGAGGCGGCGGACTATCCAACCGGCGTCGGAGCCGAGGCAGAGGCGGGTTCCGTCCAGACGCTGTCGCGCCTCGCGGAGGAGGCCTTCTCCTCCGCCTATGCCGCGACGGGCTCGTCGGTTGAAGCGGCCCCCGAAATGATCCTCGGCGGCGAGGACCTGGTCGCGAGTTTTCGCTCCGGGGGGGAGGGCGGGAAGGACTAGCGGGGGAAGGTGATCGAGCCGCGTCGACCGGGGGGTCTGCCGAGGCCGGTCGCCGGGAGGCGGCGGCGCGCGCCTCAGGTCAGGGCCAGAAGGCCGAAGAAGTGGCAGATCGAGGCGGCGATGACGAAGGAATGCCAGATTCCGTGGTGGTAGGGCATGTCCTCCCGCGATTTGAAGACGAGGCCTGCCGCGTAGAGCAGGCCCGCCAGGGCCACCCAATAGAAAACCCCCTCGCCGAGGGCGGCGCGCACCGGAGGGAGGAGGGGGAAGGCCAGGGCCACGCCGAGATAGTAGGCGGCGAGAGCCAGGTTCTTGGCCCTGCTCAGCGTCACGAGCACGACGACGAGGTTGAGGAATCCGAACCCCCAGAGGGTGCCGAACAAGGCCCAGCCGAGGGGCCCTCCGAAGGCGGAAAAGCAGAGCGGCGTCCAGGAGCCGGCAAGCAGGAAGAAGTCGCCCGCCTCGTCCAGCGCCGCGAAAACCCGCCGCGCTTTGGGCGCCTTGAGGAGATGGAAGAGGGCCGAGATCGTGAAATAGTAGCCGAGACTCGCCCCGTAGAGCGAAAAGGCGACGATCAGGGAGGTCGATCCGGCGATGGCGGCGCGGACGACGAGAATGGGCAGCGCGGCGAGGCCACAGGCGCCGCCGATCATCTGGACGACGGCCGCCGCCACGTCGCCGGTTCGCCGCGCCTCGTCCCGGGGTATCGCTGTTCGCATCGCTTTCAGCATACCCGCAATAACAGCCATGTCCAGCCCCCCCCGGGCCGCGCGGGCGGCGGGGCGGAAACGGCGGCTCGGTCTTGAACGCCGCCCAAGGCTCGCGGTAGATTCCTCGGGTGCCACTCCGATCCCTCGCCAAACCCGGACTTTCCCCCAGTCCCGCCCGCCGCGCCGCCCTCCTCGGCGCGCTGACGGCGGCCATCCTCTCCCTCGGCCTCGCTTCCTGCGCGCGAGCCAACGGCGACGAGCTTCCGCCGCCGCCGCCCCCGGCGCGCTTCCGCGCCGACGCCGAGGCGATCGTCGCGCGGCTCAGCCCGGCGCGGAAGGCCGCCGAGGTCCTCCTCGTCGGCGTCGGCGGCAAGGGGCGGCCGAGCGCCGAGAGCCTGGCCCTCCTCGACAAGCTCGAGCCGGGCGGCGTCGTCCTTTTCGGCTTCAATGTCGGCGCCGAGGCCGCCGAACTCGGCCCCTTCGTCGCCGAGCTCCAGTCCCTGGCTTCCGCCAAGGGGCGCTTGCCCTTCCTCGTCGCCATCGACCACGAGGGCGGCTCGGTCTTCCGCTTCCGCGGGGGCATCACCCGCCTGCCTTCGCCGGCCTCGGTCGGCGCGAGGGGCCCCGACTACGCGGCCCTGCTCGGCCGACGCGCCGGACTCGAGCTCCAGGCCCTCGGCGTCAACCTGGCCTTGGCTCCCGTCGTGGAACTTCTCGACGAGGGCAACCGGGAACTTCTCGGCGACCGCTCCTACGGCCGCGACCCCGCCAAGGTCGACGCCGCGGCGGGCGCCTTCATCGCCGGGCTCCAATCCGCCGGCGTGGCCGCGACGGCCAAGCATTTTCCCGGCAACGCCGGCGCCGATCCCCACAAGCTCCTCCCGGTGCTGAAGGCGACCCGGGCCGAATTCGAACGGGATTTCTATCCCCGCTTCGCCGCCGCCAGGCGCGCCGGCGTCGGCGCCGTCCTCCTCTCCCACGTCCTGGTGCCCGCCGTCGATCCCAAGCGCCCCGCGACCCTGTCGCCCGCCCTCGTCCGCGACGAGCTCAAGACCAAGCTCGGCTTCGAAGGCGTCGTGCTGACCGACGACCTCTACATGAAGGCCCTCGCCGCCGAGCGGCCGCCCGAGCTCTCCGCCGTGGAGGCGCTCAACGCGGGCGCCGATCTCCTCATGCTGTCCGCCGGCGGCTCCGCGCCGCGGGTGCGCGACGCGATCCTCCGCGCGGTGGAGGCGGGGCGCCTTCCCGCCTCGCGCCTCGACGACGCCGCGGCGCGGGTCGTCGCGCTGAAGCTGCGCTTCGGCATGGCCGCCGCCCTCGATCCGGACGTCCGCGCCGGGCGCCTCGCCGCCTTCCCCGCCCTGGTGGAGGAGAGCGGCCGCCTCCTCGCGGAGTCGGGCTCCGGGACCGCGGGCGCAGCCGCCGGGCAAGCCGCCGGCGCCCGGGCGGCCGGCGCCGTCAAGACTAATCTCCCCGCCCGCAAGCGCCGATGATGAGAGGGTGAGAGCCCCACCGTCGGTCTTGTTCGCTTGCGCCCTCCTCC
>JAEUJG010000252.1 GCA_016794765.1 Spirochaetaceae bacterium
CAGGATGACGTAGATCAGCGAGAGGTTGACGATGTGGACGACGTAGCCGTTGAGGACGCCGGCGAGCGAAAGTCCGCCGACGACGGCGAACAACGCGAGGGCGCTCAACGCGAGTTTGGGGATGCGGAAACTGCCCATGCCGCGCTCCTAGATCTTGTCGGCGGTCTTCTCGCCGAGGATGCCGCGCGGCCTGACGAGCAGCACCGCGATGAGGATGGCGAAGGCTATGCCCTCGCCGAGGAGGGAGTTGTAGGCGGAGGCGAAGGTCTCCGCGAGTCCCATGATGTAGGCGCCGAGGACGGCGCCCGGGATGTTGCCGATGCCGCCGAGGACCGCGGCGATGAAGGCCTTGAGGCCGGGCTGGATGCCCATGTAGGGGAAGATGCGCGGGTAGGTCATGCCGGAGAGGAGGCCCGCCGCGCCGGCGAAGGCGCCGCCGATGGCGAAGGTCCAGGCGATGACGCGCTCCACGTCGATGCCCATGAGCCGGGCGGCGTCCTTGTCCTGCGACACGGCGCGCATCGCCTTGCCGAGGGGCGACCACTTGACGAGGGCCGTGAGGCCGATCATGAGGACGGCCGCGACCGCGATGTCGATGACCACGTAGTTCGAGATCGTCGCGGAGCCGACGGCGATCTGGGTCTTGGGGAGGATCTCGGGGAAGGAGCGGTAGGAGGGCCCGATCGCCGGCAGGGCCGAGAGGAAGTACTCGAGGAACATCGACACGCCGATGGCGGTGATGAGGGAGGAGAGCTTGGGCTTGTAGCGCAGGGGCCGGTAGGCCAGGCGGTTCGCCAGGAGGGCGACGGCCGCGCCGGCGGCCATGGAGGCGGCCAGGGCCAGGAAGGCCGTCGCCCCGCCCTTGCCGGCGAGGGAGGCGTTGAAGAGGAAGAAGGCGCCGTAGGCCGCGTAGGCGCCGAGCATGAAGAAGTCCCCATGGGCGAAATTGATGAGCCTGACGATGCCGTAGACCATCGTGTAGCCGAGGGCGATGAGGGCGTAGATCGAGCCGACCTGGAGGCCGTTGATGATCTGCTGGAGGTTGAATATCGTTCCCATAGCGGGCGTTCTCCTATCGGGAAAAAGGGCCCCCGCGCGGGGGCCCTTCCGCTTGGCGCGCCGTTTCCCTTACGGGTTGACGGTCGTCTTGTAGACCTGGGCGCCGCCCTTGATCTCGATGATGACCGCGCTCTTCACGGGGTTCCGGTTCGCGTCGAACTTGACCTGGCCGGAGACGACCCCGAGGTCGGTCGCCGCGAGGGCGTCGCGGATCGCCGCGCCATCCGTCTTGCCGGCGCGCTTAATCGCGTCGAGCATGATGTAGACCGCGTCGTAGGCGAGGGTCGCGAGGGCGTCCGGCGCCGCGCCGTTCTTGGCCGTGAACTTCTTGACGAAGTCCTGGACCACGGGGCGGGAGTCGGCCGCGGAGTAGTGGTTCGTGAAGAAGCCGTTCTCCACCGCCGCCCCGCCGATCTTGACGAGCTCGGGGGAGTCCCAGCCGTCGCCGCCGACCATCGGTCCCTTGTAGCCGAGCTCGCGGGCCTGCTTGGCGATGAGCGCCACGTCGTTGTAGTAGTCGGGCACGTAGAGGACGTCGGGCTTGGCCTGGACGATTTTGGTGAGCTGGGCCTTGAAGTCGGTGGCGCCGGAGGGGTGGCCCTCGTTGGCCGCGATCTTGCCGCCGAAGCCCTCGAAAGTGTTCTTGAAGTTCTCGGCGAGGCCCTTCGAGTAGTCGTTGCCCACGTCGAAGATGATGCCCGCGCTCTTGGCCTTGAGGTCGTCGAAGGCGAACTTGGCGCCGACGTTGCCCTCGAAGGAGTCGATGTAGCAGGCGCGGTAGATGAAGTCGCCGGTCTGGGTGACCTTCTCGTTGGTCGAGGTCGGCGTGATCATCGGGATCTTGGCGGCCTGCGCGATAGGCGCGCCGGCCAGCGTGACCTTGGACATGACGGTGCCGACGATGGCGACGACCTTGTCCTGCTGGATGAGCTTCGTGTAGACGGTGGCGCCCTCCGCGGGGTCGCCCTTGTCGTCGGCGAAGACGAGCTTGACCTGCTTGCCGAGGACGCCGCCCTTGGCGTTCCACTCCTCGAAGGCGAGCTCCATGCCCTGTTTGGTGGACACGCCGTAGGTGGCCGCCTCGCCCGTGACGGGGCCGATGCCGCCGATCTTGATCTCCTTGCCCGCAGACCCGCCTCCGCAGGACGAGAGCAACGCGGCCAGCGCGATGGCCGAAACAAACGCATACGGTTTCATGGTTCCTCCTTACCGTAGTCCCTTTGTAGTGCGTTTCTGTCTATAGTTGCGAAAACACGGAGTCAATCCACAAAAAAAGCAAAATACGCGAAATGTTGCGCGATGCGAAATACCGAACTTTACGGTTGTATAGTTCGTGTCGAATATCGAAACGAAATTTCGCCCGCGCGCATGTTATGATGAACAATATGTCGAATAATGTCGAAAAAGACTGGCGCGTCGAAACGGCGCCGCCCCGTCCCGCCCGCACCGCCGCCGCGTCGCCGCAGGGAACCGAACCGCCCGTTTTGGGACGATTTGCCCTTTTAGTGTTGCAAAAACCATTGTATAAAGATTGCCATATATCGTCCCAGGAGGATTCAATGCGGAAATTCGCTCTCGTCGCCCTGCTCGCCCTTCTCGCCGGCTTTGCCTTCGCGCAGGCCCCCGCCGCCCCGGCCCTCGTCATCGACTACCAGATGAACGCGGTCGCCGCCGACGACGCCAACAACTACTTCAGCTTCAAGGGCCCCGTCGCCACCGCGAACAAGGACCAGTTCGACGCCGTCTCCGGCGCCTCCAAGCTCGAGTCCACCCTCGTCTTCAACTACTACCGCAACGACATCTTCGGCAAGAAGATCATCCCCGGCGGCTTCCGCAGCCTCTTCCTCTACCCGATCGCCGGCGACAAGACCCGCCTCGAGGACGGCTTCAACGTCGCCAAGCTCGCCGACGGTTCCATCCGCATCCGCTTCGCCCACCGCGGCACCGCCAGCGAGATCGTGACCGACAAGACCGGCAAGATCGCCTTCCCCGGCGCCACCGTCATGTCCCGCAAGGTCGGCTACATCGCCGGCGAGGGCCCGCAGGTCATCTCCAGCGAGTTCTCCGCCGACGGCAGCGCGGCCAAGATCGACTGGGCCAAGGTTTGGGACAAGAACATCGCCGGCGGCAAGGTCATCGGCACGACGACGAACAAGACCGGCGACATCACCCCCGACGTCGTCACCTCCGAGCTCCTCGGCTACGAGGGCGCCCTCCAGTTCACCTTCGACGGCAAGATCCTCAAGGTCGCGGGCGAGCTCAAGATCCTCAAGAAGTAAGCGAGCCTCCCATTGCGCGAAAACCCGGCTTTCGAGCCGGGTTTTTTTGTTGCGTCATTGTCGGGCACGGCCGCGGGGCCGCGGGAGCGCCTCCGGGGCGGGACCAGCCGGCACGGCCGCGGGCGGGACGCCCCTTTAGTAGAGCCCGTCGTCCCGGGCGCCGGCCGGCGCGGCGAGCCATTTCCGGTGCCAGGTATCCTTGCGGACGGCCACATAGCCGAGGCTTTCGTAGAAGCGCATGGCGCCGCTCGGGTTCTCCTCGTCCACGCCGAGGAAGGCCTCGTCCATGCCCGCCGCCGCCAGGGCCGCGAGGGCGCGAGCCAGGAGGGCGGTGGCGATGCCCTGTCCCCGCCGTTCCCGCCGCGTGAAGACGTGCTCGGTGAGGCCCCGCTGGGCGCCGAGCCGCTCGTTCCGCTCCCGATCAAGGCTCGCGAGGACGGTGCTGACGACCCGTTCCCCCTCCCAGGCGAGTTGCCAGAAGGCCGTGCCGCCCACGTTTTCCGAGAGCCAGGCCTCGAAGGAGGCCTCGGTCCATTCGTCGGCTCTATACTGCCAATGGTCGGGGGCGACGTCGCGGATCGCCTCCCAGACCGCGCGCAGGTCCGAGCGTTCGGTCGGATCGACGGGGTGGAGCTCGAGGTCGGGCGGGAGGGCTGCCCCGGCGAAGCCGCCGGCGGGGGCCTCGGGATCGATCGGCCGCAGCATGTCCCAAAAATGCCGGACCTCGCGGTAGCCCTCGCTCGCGAGGAGGCAGGGCCAGTCGACCTCGGGCTCGGCGCTCCAGGCCTGGAGGATCTTCGCGATGCCCCCGGGATGCCCCGCGGCGACCGCCCCGGCCCGCGCCTCGGCGAGCCGCAGGAGCTCGCGGTAGAGGCCCAGGCCGCGGAATTCCGGGGCCAGGTAGCCAAGGACGCAATAGAGGCGCTTGTCCGCGCGCTCCTCGTACCACCCGGTCTTGGCGGCGCCGACGATCCGGCCCTCCGCCAGCGCGAGGAAGACGTCCGTCGCGGGGTCGCGCCCCGGCGTGGCGACGCCGAAGCCCGCCCTGGCCCCTTCGAGGCTGAGGGAGTCGTCGATGCCGTCGCCGGCCAGACTCAGGTTGACCGCCGCGCGGATGCCGGGCAGGTCCTCCTCGCCGCGGTAGGCGCGGAACTCGAAGCCGGAGCCGACGAGCTCCTCGGGTTCGAGGATGGGATCCTTCAGGATGAGGCTGCGGCTGTCCGCGTCGAAGGCGTTCGGCATGGGCGTACCCCCGCCCGAAGTATAGACCGCGGGCGCGGCGCCCGGCGGCTACTTCTTGAGTAGAAGCGATTTGTAGATGCGGGGGTGGGGCGAAGGGGCGCGCGGCCGCACGATGAAGCTCGCGGGCGGCCGCAAGGTGAAGCTCGCGGGCGGCCGCGTCAGGAGCGGGGCGGCCGGTGGTCCTTGGCCCGGATGCGCAGGGCCGCCGAATCGGCCAGACGGTAGACCTCGGAAAGGATCGAGTCGGCGTAGGCCTGGTAGTCCTCGTGGGTGGAGTGGGGCCCGAGGACCTCGCGCGGATACCGCGCCTCGCCGAAGACGACGCCGTAGCGGCTGCGGAAGCGCGGGATGTAGGAGACGTCCCGGTACTTGCGGCCGCGGTGCTCGTAGGCGAATTCCTTGCGGAGGATGTTGCGGCGCGGCAGGTGGACGCCGATGGGGACGATGGGGCAGTTCGCCTCCATCGCGAGGAGGACGGCGCCGCGCCGCGCGCGCACCTGGTCCCGCGCCTCCGGCAGGGTCTGGCCGCCCTCGATGGAGAAGAGGACCGAATGGTCGTTCGGGAGGCCCAAGACCTGGAGGGAGTCCCGGATCGCGCTCTTGCCCATGCCGGGGCGCATGTCGAGCTTGATCTGGTTGCCCGCGGAGAAGATGCGACGCGGGACGGTGTAGGTCCAGATCTGGTCCTCTATGGTCACGTGGACGAAGCCCCGGCGCCGCCAGGTCAGGATGGGGAATGCGTCCCAAACCGTCGGATGGTTGACGACGAGGACTTTGGGGCCGGGTGGCAGGGGGGCCTCCTCG
>JAEUJG010000490.1 GCA_016794765.1 Spirochaetaceae bacterium
GCAAACCCGCAGCCGCCCTCGCCTTCGCCCTGGCCGCCTTCGCCCTGGCCGCCCAGGGGGTCGCCGCAAAGGCCCCCAGTCCGGGGAAACAGGATCCCCGCGCCGCGGCCCTCGTCACCGCCTTCGAGCGCAAGCTCAACCTCGAGGCCCTCGACGTCACGAGCACCTTCACCCTCGTCCAGAAGAAACAGGGAGAGGCGGATCGCGTCCTCCGCATCCGCATCCTCCGCCGCGACCGGGCGGAAAGCTTCACCCTCGTCTTCGAATATCCCGACACGGAAAAGGGCAAGGGCTACTGGAGGAGCGGGGACGACCTCTACCTGTACCTGCCCGGCACCCGCGAATTCGTCTACCGCAACCGCAAGGACGACGTCGGTTCCACCGACGTGCGCACCGACCTCTTCGGCGGCACGGATACGCTTTCCCAGTACTGGGCTTCCTACGCCGGCGCCGCCATGGTGGCCAAGTGGGAGACCGAGGTGGTTCGCCTCGACGCGCGCCAACTCGACGTCTCCTTCCCCATCCAGCGCTGGTACATCCGCAAGTCCGACGGCCTCCCCGTGAAGGTGGAAAACTTCTCCGCCTCGGGCACCCTTCTCCGCACCACCTATTACGTCGACTACCAGCAGGTGGCCCCGGACAAGTACATCTTCACCAAGCTCCTCGCCACGGACGAGCTCGACAAGGGCCAGAAGACCTTCATCACGAACGAGGGCATCGCCACGTCGAAGATACCCGACTATGTCTTCTCGAAGGCCTATCTCGAGGAACAGTCCCGCTAGGGACGGAGGGCGACATGGACACACGCAGCCACTTCCGCCGCGCGGCGGCCATCCTAGCCGCGGGCCTCTTCAGCGCCTTCGCGGCGACGGCCCAGGACGGGGACTTCGACCCCTTCGACACCGGTGCCTTCCAGGAGAGCGTGAGCCAAAGCCTCGCGCCCGGCGGGGCGGCCTCGGCCTCCTACCTCGCGGGCGGGAGCCTCCTCCTCCGCTCCGGCGCCACGTTGCCGGCCGGCCTCGACGGCTACGCGGGCGGCGCCGGCCTCTCGGGCAGGCTCTTCGCCAAGGCCAACCTCCCCGACGTAGGCGCCTTCTTCGTGTCGTACAACGCGAGCCTGTCCTTCCTCTCCGCCCTCGCGGGTTCCGGCGACGCGCGGCTCGCCCCGACCGCCGGTCTCGACGAGCCCGACCTCGCCCTGGCGGAGCTCCACTGGAGCTTCGACCTCGGAAAGCGCCTCTTCGTCCGCCTCGGGAAACAGCTCATCTCCTGGGGGCCCTCGCGGGTCTGGACCCCGGTGGACTTCGTCAACCGCGAACGCGGCAGCTCTCTCCAGGCCCTCGACCTCCGCGCCGGCAAGCCGGGCCTTCGCCTCCACGCCCCCCTGGGCAAGGCGAACGCCTTTCTCTTCGCCGATTTCTCCCGGACCGTGGAAGGAGGAATCGCCCGGGATCCCCTCGAGGCGGTGGCCCTGGCCGCCCGCCTCGACGCGACCCTGGGCGACTTCGAACTCGGCCTGACCGGCTGGACCGGCGCGCCGGTCCAGGACCGCCTGGGCTTCGATTTCTCGGGGCGCCTCTTCGGCTCCTCCCTCTACGGCGAAATGGCCTGGGCTCCGGCCCTGGACCAGGACGAAAGCTCCCTCCTCGGAAGCCTCGGCTTTTCGCGGAACCTCGGCGAACTAAAGCGCCTCACGCTCTCCGGCGAATTCTTCTACAACTCGGCCGGTGACGACGGCTCCGCCCCGATAAGCGGCGCCTTCACCC
>JAEUJG010000278.1 GCA_016794765.1 Spirochaetaceae bacterium
CTTGCTCATTTGAAGGCCTCCGCCTCGTGCTCCTGGACCTTGTTGAAGGCGTTCGTGAGGAAGTCCTTCTTGAACTCCATCTTCTGGGTGAAGGCGACCGCGAGCCAGGCGTCGACGATCTGGCAGCCGAGGAAGGGCGCCGTGATCCAGCCGCCCATCGTGATGACGTTGGCGTTGTTGACGATCTTTGCGCGCTCGCCGGAGAAGAGGTCGTCGACCACGCAGGCGTAGACGCCCTTGTGCTTGTTGGCGACGATGGCCATGCCCTGGCCGGTGCCGCAGACGAGGATGCCCTTCTCCGCCTCGCCGCGCTGGATCGCCTTGGCGACCTTGGGCGCCTGGACGAAGTAGGGCTGGGGATGATCGGCGTCCTCGATGCCGAAATCCGTCACCTCGATCTCGGGATGCTTCTCCGCGAGGTACTTGACGATCTCCTGCTTCAGGGGGAATCCCGAAAGGTCCGAGGCTATAGCGAGCTTGATCTTGTCAGCCATGTGATTCTCCTTTTTTACAGGGCCTTCGCCGCGGCCGCGATATGCGACGCCGTCAGGCCGAAGCGCTCCATGAGATAGTCCTGCGTACCCACCTCGCCGAACTCGTCGCGCACGCCCACGCGCGCGAGGCGGGCGGCGCCCGTCTCCGCGAGGAGCTCGGCGACCGCGGAGCCGAGGCCGCCGGAGGCCTGGTGGTTCTCCACCGTCACGAACTTGCCGCACCTGCGCGCCTCGCGGAGCACGAGCTCGGCGTCGAGGGGCTTCAGGGAGAGCGCGTCGATCACGGAGGCGGAGACGCCGTCCTTCGCGAGGAGCTCGGCGGCCTTGAGGGCCTCGCCGACCATGAGGGCGCCGAGGGCGACCAGGGCGACGTCCTTGCCCTCGCGGAGGAGCTTGGCCTTGCCGATCTCGAACTTCTCCCCGGCGGGGTAGAGGTCCGGCACGGCCTTGCGGTGCAGGCGGATGTAAACCGAGCCCCGGCGCTCGGCGGCGGCGGACACGAGGCCGCGGAGGGAGGCGGCGTCGGAGGGCTCGAGCACCGCGATGCCCGGCACCGCCCGCATGAGCGCGAGGTCCTCGAAGGGCATGTGCGTGCCGCCGTTGAAGGCGGCGGAGACGCCGGGATCGGTGCCCACGAGCTTCACGTTGAGGCGGGCGTAGGCGCAGCTCACGAAGAACTGGTCGAAGGCCCGCCGCGACGCGAAGCAGCCGAAGGTCGCGGCGAAAGGAATCTTGCCGCCCGCGGAGAGGCCCGCGGCGACGCCCACCATGTTCGCCTCGGCCACGCCGACGTTGAAGGCGCGCTCGGGATAGGCGGCCTGGAAGGGCCCGGTGCCCGTGGCCTTCATGAGATCGGCCTCGAGGAGGACGATGTTCCTGTTCGTGGCGCCGAGCTCCACGAGGGTCTCGGCGTAGACGGCGCGCATTTCCTTGGTCTGGTTCGCCATGTTCCGTTCCCCGTTCCTTTTAGCCGAGCTCGGCTATCGCCTTCTTGGCGGTTTCGTAGTCGAAGGCCATGTTGTGGCTCCCGACGGAGCCTTCGCAGAACTTGGCGCCCTTGCCCTTGACCGTGTCGAGGACGATCATCGTGGGCTTCCCGCCGGTGCCGGCCGCGGCGGCCGCGGCGGCGCGCGCCTTGGCGGCCTCCACCGCCGCGTCGATCGCGGCCATGTCGTGGCCGTCGACCCGCGCGGTCTCCCAGCCGAAGGCGGCCCACTTCTCCTCGAGGGCCCCGAGGCCGAGGATCTCGTCCGTCTTGCCGTCGATCTGCATCTTGTTGTAGTCGGTGAAGGCGACGAGCCGGCCGAGCCTCTGCTGGGCGGCGAAGAGCGCGGCCTCCCAGTTCTGCCCCTCGTTCGACTCGCCGTCGCCGATCACGGCGAAGGTGAAGGAGTCGCGGCCGTCCAGGCGGTTCGCCAGGGCCAGCCCGCAGGCGGCGGAGAGTCCCTGCCCGAGCGAGCCCGTCGTCATGTCGATGCCGGGCGTCTTGTTGCGGTCGCAGTGGCTCGGCAGGTTCGTGCCGCCCTTGTTGAGGGTGTGGAGCCACTCGGCCGGGAAGAAGCCGCGCAGGGCGAGGGTCGCGTAGAGAGCGGGCCCCGCGTGGCCCTTGGAGAGCACGAGGCGGTCGCGCCCTTCCCAGGCGGGATTGGAGGGATCGTGCTTGAGATGCCGGTAGTAGAGGACCGCGAGGAGCTCCACGATGGACAGTGCTCCGCCGATGTGGCCGACGCCGAGAAAGCCGATGGCGTCGATCGTCTTGGCGCGTATTTCCTTGGCCCTCGCCTCGAGGGACGCAAGTTCTTCCTTGGTCATGAAGGCTCCTTTAGCGGTGTGTATCGCGCGCATGACGCGCCGTTTCGCGCGGTCCGCCCCGGCTCCCGGGCCGGGGGGACCGCCGGTCCTATTCGACGATCTCCCAGCCCTTGAGCCGGGCGGCGATCCGGAGGGGCTCCATGTAGTCGCCGTAGGACACCGAGGCGTGGTGGGCGATGCCCTTCGACACGACGATGTCCAGGACCTCCTTCACGGGGCGGTCGAAGACGGCCTTGAGGTAGGTGCCCTTGAGCTCCTTCTCCATCGGCACCGCGCGGGCGCGCTGGAGGAAGAGGCGGCGCTTGCCGCGCGCGGAATCCAGGCGCGCGATCGAAAGCTCGCCGGACTTGAGGACGAAGTCCGCGGTCACGCCCTTGCCGCCGGCGAAGTAGGTGTCGAGGGAGCGGCAGGACTTCCCGTCCCAGAGGTTGCAGGGAGCGACGCCGCAGTGCCAGAAAAGGGCGAAGTTCTTTTCGAGGTCGACCTGGGAGAAATCGAAGAGATAGGGCGTCTCGGCGCCGATCGCGCGGTGGAGGAGCATGGAGAGCGCGCCCTCCACGTCGCCCTCGCAGGCCAGGAGGCGGCCCTCGGACTGGAGGAGGGACATCGCGGCGCAGGGAGAGATGCCGAAGTCGCGCGCGAACTCGGGCCAGCAGCGGATGGCCAGGGCGTCGAGGGAATTCCTGGCGCAGAAGGAATCGAGCTTGGCGGCGAGCTCGGCGACCTTGTCCACCTGGACGCCGGTGACGCCGGAGACGTCGAAGGTGTCGAGGAGCCCCTCGCGCCGGCGCGCGACCGCGGCGTCTTCCACCTTCTCCGCGAAGAGGTCGGAGAGCTCGAAGTGGTCGATGAGGAGGCCCGTGTCGCCGTAGAGCTCGGGATCGGCGACGCTCAGGTTGAAGAAGCCGTGGGCGCGATAGCCGGCGATGCCCACGTGCGAGCCCTTGAGGGCGGCCATCGCGCGGATGGCGTCCACCCAGTCCTCGTCGATCTTGGGGCCGACGGTCGCGTGGTAGTCGTCGATCCCGGCCTTGTAGAGGTTGGAGGCGTCGAGGTTGACGCCGCACACGGAATTGAGCCTGATCTTCCCGCCGTTGTAGGGAAGCTCGTCGAGGCCCCAGAGGAGGACGGGCAGGCCGACGCGCTTGCGGATCTCCAGGATGAGGTGGCCTAAGTGGAAGGTGCCGGAGACGCAGACCAGGGCGTCCAGCGAGGCCGCGGAGAGCCGCTGGGCCGCCTTCTTCGCCTCCTCCACGGAGATGACGAGCTCGGGGACTATTTCCCAGCTCACGTTTTCGAGGCGGGAGACCTCGCCCTGGATGCGTCCGTAGATCTCCGCGGCGGCCTTGAAGTCGAAGGTTTCCCGAGCCAGACAAACCAGCCCGAGGCGTATGTGCTGCTTCATGTGAGCTCCTAGTATTTACTTTCTTACCGTAAGTAAATACCAAGAACGTAAAACCGTCAAGCGGTAGAATGCGCCCAGGCGCCTAAGCCCCGAGGAATTCGTCGAGGACGAGGTCGGCGGCGCCGCGCTGGGCCAGGACGGGATCGTAGACCGCGGCCGTGAATGCGGGCTCCTCGCGGTCAAAGCCGGAGTGGGCCTCCGCGAGGCGGGCGCGAAGGAGTCGGGAGAGGGCGGCCGCGATGGCCTCGGAGCCGGCGACGACGAGGAAGCCCTTGGGCTTGAAGAGGCGGGAGACGCTCTGGGCCGCCGAGGCCAGGTAGCGGGCGGCCTCGGCCAGGGTCGCCTCGGCCGCGGGATCGCCCGCGGCGACGGCGGGGCCCAAGCCCTCGAAGAGCCAGCCGCCGGACTCGAGGTTGGGCCGGTCGAGGCCCGTGAGGTAGGCCTCGAGGCAGCCCCGCGCGCCGCAAGGGCAGGACGGGCCCTCGGCGCTGACGGAGACGTGGCCCGTCTCGATCGTCGTCCCGTCGGCCGTGAGGTAAACGCGCCCCGAATCGATGAAGGCGCCGTTGACGCCGGAGCGGAGGAGGAACATGAACAGGGAGTCGGGCGCCGGCAGGCGGCCGTAGCGCGACTCGGCCAGGG